>NZ_JBSFET010000013.1:20897-149332 GCF_053594575.1 Streptomyces sp. NPDC001880 | reverse complement strand
GTGCGCCGGGGCCGCCGGAGCCGCGCCGGGCAGCGGCGGTACCGGTATCGGCGTCTGCGCGGTCCGCCCCAGCAGGCGCAGCAGATGCGGCGCCACGAACACCGCGCCGCCCACCCACAACAGCCCGAACAGCAGCGCGTCCGACACGCTCGTCGCGACTTCTGCCGTGCCCTGGCCGCCCATGCCCCCGAAGCCGCCCGCCATCTCCATGGACACGCCGCTGACCCCGCTCAGCACCAGGAACGACGCGAGAAACAGCGCGCCCGCGGTGATCTGTTCACGCCGGTCCGCCGAACGCCGCGCGGCGTGGATCCCGATCACCAGCGCGCAGACGGCACCGAGGGCCAGCGCTCCGGTCACCGCCCAGCCGTTCAGCGCCTCGCCCAGTTCGGACAGCCCGAAGCCGCCGTGCTCCATGCCCGAGCCGAGGAAGTCCACCTGCCCGCGCACGTCGTACTCGACCGGGGCGCCCCAGCTCAGCCCGAGCACCGTCAGTCCGATGTTCGGCAGCAGCGGCAGCGCGATCAGCATCGCCTCGCCGTCCACGCCGTCGGCATTGGCGTACGCGATGTACCCGGCCAGGCCGCAGAGCAGGACCACGGCGCCGAGTGCCTGTACCGCCGTCCCCGCCGCCCGGACCGCGGTGAAGGCCGTCGGCCGCGCGGCCGGCCACTGGGCCGAGGCATCGCGCTGGAGTACGCCGCCGGTGACGAGCAGCGCGATGACCAGCGCCCCGAGCGTGGCGAGCAGCGGCGCGGACGAGACCGACACACCCGCGATGTCGGGCTGCGCGAACAGCCCGAGGACCAGGACGGCGGCGGAGGCCACCAGGCTGATCCGTACCGCCGCCTCCAGCCCGCCGCCCTGCGCACGGGCCCTGCGGGCGCCCAGGATCAGCGCGCCCACCCACAGCGCGGTGACGGTCAGCGGGACCACGGAGAGCGAGGCGCTGCCCTGTGACATGCCGCCGTCGAAGTCGTACCCGCCGTCGTCGAAACCGCTGCCGCCGAAGTCACTGCCGCCCGGCGCCGTGGACCGCAGTTCGAAACCGCCGCCGAACGCCTGGAGCAGCGCCGCCAGCGCGATCCGCAGCCGGTCGCTCCAGCCGACGACGATGTCGTCGCCCTGCCCGTACGAGGGAATGGCGAGCGCCACCGCGAGGGCGAGGATCAGCCCGCTGGGCCAGGCGGCGGCCTTCACCGAGCCCGCCCAGTCGCCGCGGAAGGTCCGCCCGAGGAACGCGCCGAGGGGCGACGGTGCGGCCGGACCGGGCAGCGGCGGCGCGGCATGCGGCATCGGCGGCGGGGCCACGGGTGGGACGGGGGGCGGGGAGAGCCGTGCCGTCCCGGCCTCCGGCGCCGGCTCCACGGTCGGGCGTTCTCGCCCGCACTTCATACAGAAGCGGGCTCCGTCCGGGGCCTGTGTTCCACAGAAGGGGCAGTACAACGGCATGCGAACTCCGGCGACAGGAACGGGGACGGGGACGGGACATGGCCCGGGGAGGTCGGGGAAGACATGTGCGCTTCAACGGACACATCTTCCCCGTCAGCCGGTTCCCGTCGGCAAAAGTCGCCGAACCGTTGTCTCAGGGACGCACGCCTGTCTCAGGGACGCACGCCCCGGTGCAGCGCCACCACACCGCCGGTCAGGTCGCGCCAGGCGACCTTCGACCAGCCGGCCCGCTGGAGCGCGGCCGCGAGTCCGGGCTGGTCGGGCCAGGCACGGATGGACTCGGCGAGGTAGACGTACGCGTCGGGGTTGGACGACACCGCACGCGCGACCGGCGGCAGCGCCCGCATCAGGTACTCGGTGTAGACGGTGCGGAACGGTGCCCAGGTCGGATGCGAGAACTCGCAGATCACCACCCGGCCGCCCGGCTTGGTGACCCGGTACAGCTCGCGCAGCGCCGCGTCCGTGTCCTGGACGTTGCGCAGCCCGAAGGAGATCGTCACCGCGTCGAAGGTCTCGTCGCGGAACGGCAGCCGGGTGGCGTCGCCCGCGGTGAAGGGCAGCCAGGAGTTGCGCTTCTTGCCCTCCCGGAGCATGCCGAGGGAGAAGTCGCACGGCACGACGTACGCGCCCGTCGCGGCGAACGGCAGCGACGACGTCGCGGTGCCGGCGGCCAGGTCGAGGATCTTCTCCGCGGGCCGGGCGTGCACCGCCTTCGCAACCTCCTTGCGCCACAGCCGGGCCTGGCCGAGTGACAGCACGTCGTTGGTGAGGTCGTAGTTCGCCGCCACGTCGTCGAACATCGTGGCGACTTCGTGCGGCTGCTTTTCCAGGGAGGCTCGGGTCACCCGTCCATTCAAGCAGCCCGGTCCGCGCCGCTCCGCGCCGGTCGCGAGTCGTTGTCCGGGCGGCCCGCCGGTGCCGTGAGCCGGCCCGCCGTACGTGCGTGTCAGCTGCGGCGGAAGACCAGCCGGCCGCCGAGCACCGTCGCCACGCAGCTCCCGGCGCCCTCGGCCCGCAGCGCCGCGAGGTCCGGTACGGCGAACACCGCCAGGTCCGCGGGCCCGCCGACGCTCAGGGCCGTCGCGAACGCCTCGCCCGGCTCCGGCACCGAAGCCAGCGGGTCGAGCGACATGTGTTGTTCCGGCGCCGGGCCGGGTGCGTGGACGCGCAGTCCCGAGCGGGCGACCGCGGTGCGCACGGCGGGGCGGGTGAAGGGGCCCCGGACGGCGGTCGTGCCGTGCCGCAGCATCCGTTGCAGCCCGCGCCGGGCACTGGCGCCCCAGCGGGCGTCGTCCATGCCGAGTGCGGCGAGCGCGTCGCCGGTGAGCGGTTCGGTGCCGAGTTCGTCGGCCTCGCGCGGGTCCGGGTGGTAGGCGGCCTCCAGCAGCGCCGGGGCCGCCGCGTTCAGCAGCCCCGGGGTGATCAGCCCGGACCACCGCCGGACCCGGGCCTGCGGACGGGCGGCGGTCAGCTCCCCGTACCCGCCGACGGCGACGACCACGCCGCCGTCCACGGCCACACAGTCCGCCCCGTCCGGGGCGCCGTGCACCGCGTCGGCGGCGTGAACTGTCAGCAAGGCCGCCTCAGTTGGCGTTGAGGAGCTTCAGCTCCGGGTGTGCCGTGCCGCCCTCGATCGCGGTGGACGAGATGTGCGAGACCACACGCTCGTCGACCGGGTCGTTCGCCGGGTCGTCGTGCACGACGAGGTGCTCGTACGTGGTGGCGCGCTGGGCCGGCACCCGGTCCGCCTTGCGGATCAGGTCGATGATCTCCAGGCGGTTGGAGCGGTGCTTGGCACCGGCCGAGGAGACGACGTTCTCCTCCAGCATGATCGAGCCGAGGTCGTCGGCGCCGTAGTGCAGCGACAGCTGGCCGACCTCCTTGCCCGTGGTCAGCCAGGAGCCCTGGATGTGGGGGACGTTGTCGAGGAAGATCCGGGCGATGGCGATCATCCGCAGGTACTCGAAGAGCGTCGCCTGCGTGCGGCCCTTCAGCTTGTTGTTCTCGGGCTGGTACGTGTACGGGATGAAGGCGCGGAAGCCGCCGGTGCGGTCCTGCACGTCGCGGATCATCCGCAGGTGCTCGATGCGCTCGGCGTTGGTCTCACCGGTGCCCATCAGCATGGTGGAGGTGGACTCGACACCGAGCCGGTGGGCGATCTCCATGATCTCCAGCCAGCGCTCGCCGGACTCCTTGAGCGGGGCGATCGCGTTACGCGGCCGGGCCGGCAGCAGCTCGGCGCCGGCTCCCGCGAAGGAGTCGAGACCGGCGGCGTGGATGCGCTGGATGGCCTCGTCGACGGAGACCTTGGAGATCCGGGCCATGTGCTCGACCTCGGAGGCGCCCAGCGAGTGGATGACCAGCTGCGGGAACGCCTTCTTGATCGCGGAGAAGTGCTCCTCGTAGTACTCGACGCCGTAGTCCGGGTGGTGCCCGCCCTGGAACATGATCTGCGTACCGCCGAGCTCGACGGTCTCCGCGCAGCGGCGCAGGATGTCGTCGAGGTCGCGGGACCAGCCCTTGGCGGTGTCCTTCGGCGCGGCGTAGAAGGCGCAGAACTTGCAGGCCGTGACACAGACGTTCGTGTAGTTGATGTTGCGCTCGATGATGTACGTCGCGATGTGCTCCGTACCGGCGTAACGGCGGCGGCGTACGGCGTCGGCGGCCGCCCCCAGTGCGTGCAGCGGCGCCGAGCGGTAGAGGTCGAGCGCCTCCTCCGGAGAGATCCGACCGCCCTCGGCGGCTCGGTCGAGGATGGGCTGAAGGTCGGCCTTCTCGGTCACCGGGCTGTCACCTTTCGGCGGTTTTTCAACGGATCTACGGACCGGCTCAGCGTACGCCAGCCCCTTGCGGGGTCAGCCGCCGGACCGGCTCAGCGTGCCGTACGGCAGCCCCGCGCCCCGCTCCTCGGACCGGAAGCGCAGGGTGCCGTCGGCGGCCCGGGTGAAGTGGACATCGGTGGTGGTGGAGCTGCACAGGGCCGGGGTGCTGGGCCGGTCGGGGTCGACGCGTTCGTGGAGGGTCAGTTCCTCGGCGGTGCCGGAGGTGAGGCTGGCGACGCTGTTGCAGCTGACGGTGACCCCGAGGCTGGTGACCTCGGTGTTCATCCGGACCACATCCGTGCCCTTCTTCCCCGCGGTGAAGACGGCGGTGAGCGTGCCGTGCGGCTGCCCGGTGGTCTTCTCGGTGACCGGGCCCTTCCAGGTGCCGATGAACTCCTTCGGGAGCTCGGTGATCTGCTCCGGGCTCCCCGTGCCCGAGTCCGCGGGCTGCGACGGCCGGCCGGACGCCCCGGCGTCGGGCGGGGTGCTGCCGACGTTGCCGTGATCGGCGTTGTTCCGTCCGCCGCCGCCCGGCATCAGGTCGAAGAGGAACGCGCCGCCCACGGTCACCGCTGCGAGCGCTCCCGCCACCGCGAGGGCGACGGTGCAGCTCAGCCTCCGGCCCTGGCCCGCACCCGGCCGGGCCGGGCCGGAGTCCGCGCCGACGGTGACGGAGAAATGGGGGTCGAACGCGCGTTGTCCGGGCAGCCCGGACGCGTCGGTACGCGACGACGGCCCGGAGTTCCCCGGTGTCCCGGCCGGCTCGCCCGCGCCCGCGGGCCACGAGGGCAGCACGCCCGGGTGGGACAGCCGGGTCGGGTCGTGCGTGGGGAAGGGCTCGGCCGGTGTCCCGAACCCGCCGCCCACGCCCCCGGCCCCGTTGGCGCCGTCCGCACCCCACGCCGCACCGCTGAACGGCACCGGCCCCGACTGCACCGGCGCGTCCTGCGGCTCCAGGTCCAGCAGCGCGACCGCCGCCTGGCTGACCTCCCGCACCAGCGGTCCGGGCAGCCAGCCGGCCGTCACCAGCGCGGCGGCCCCGCCCGGCGCCAGCCGCCGGGCCAGTTCCATCGGGGTGGGCCGGTCCTCGGGCGCCTTCTCCAGGCACCCGGCGACGAGCTCCCGCAGGTCTCCTTCCAACTCCCCCAGCTCGGGCTCCTCGTGCACCACCTTGTAGAGGAGCACGGCCGAGGAGTCGCCGAGGAAGGGAGCGGTACCGGTCGCCGCGTACGCGAGCACGGCGCCGAGCGAGAACACATCGGCCGCACCCGAGATGTCGACGCCCCTGATCTGCTCCGGCGCCATGTAGCCGGGCGAGCCGACCGAGACCCCGGTGGAGGTGAGCGAGGCGGTGGCGCCGATGGCGTGCGCGATCCCGAAGTCGATCAGCCGGGGGCCGTCCAGGGCCAGTAGTACGTTGGACGGCTTCACATCGCGGTGGATGACGCCCTGCTCGTGCACCGCGGCCAGCGCCTCGCCCAGTCCGGCGCCCAGTGTCCGCACCGCGTTCTCGGGCAGCGGCCCGTGCTCGGCGACCGCGGCGGAGAGCGGAGGGCCGGCCACGTAGCCGGTGGCAACCCAGGGAACGGGCGCATCCGGGTCGGCGTCGAGAACGGGGGCCGTCCATTGCGCGCCGATCCGTCGTGCCGCTTCCACTTCACGGCGGAAGCGCGCACGGAACTGCTCATCGAGAGCGAAATGCGGGTGCACGACCTTGACCGCGACGGTGCGCCCGCCGGCGCTGCGCCCCAGATAGACCCGGCCCATGCCGCCCGCACCGAGCCTGCCGAGCAATCGGTAGGCACCGATGGTCAGCGGTTCGCCGGCTTCCAGCGGCTGCATATGGACTCCCCCTGTGGACCGGCCCGACCTGCGACCGAAGCCTATGGGGCGAAGGTCATCGGGTCACAGAGGAAACCATCCGCCTATTTCGCCCCTAACGGAACGAACAACAGCTTTCGACACAACAAAAGGCGTGAATGCGTCGTTCACCCGAGCGATTTCGGGGACCGGCAGGGGCACACCGCTGGCATCATCCGGGAATCGGCTATTCGGCGCGTAATAACCCGAATCGAGGCCGGACCGGCGGAAACCGGGAGAAGGAACGGGAGAAGCCGGGAGAAGCCGAGAGAAGGGCGGGGAGGGATAAGAGCCCGAAGAAGCCCGACCGGAGAAGCCCGGCCGGAGAAGTACAGGATTCACCCGTACTCCGTATATCCCGGGCACCCCGACCCCGCCCCGTCCCACGGTCAGCCGCCGAGCAGCTCGACCTTCACGTCCGCCGGGAAGCCGGTCGTCGGGCCGACCCGGCGCGCGAACTCCTGCACGCCCGCCAGTTGGTCCGGGCCGAAGCGGAAGTCCAGGGTCGTGAAGTAGCGCTCCAGCACCTCCGAGTCGAAGGCCTCCCAGCGTGCCGCCTGCTCCGCGACCTTGGTGACCTCCGCCAGGGAGAGGTCCCGCGAGGCCAGGAACGCCTCGTGCACCTTGGTCACATGGCCGGGCCGGCGCGCCAGGTAGTCCTTGCGGGCCGCCCAGACCGCGAAGACGAACGGCAGCCCGGTCCACTCCTTCCACATCCGGCCCAGGTCGTGGACCTGAAGGCCGAGCCGCGGCGCGTCGTGCAGGTTGGCGCGCAGCGCGGCGTCGCCGATCAGCACGGCGGCGTCCGCCTCCTGCATCATCAGGCCGAGGTCCGGCGGGCAGGTGTAGTAGTCCGGCCTGACTCCGTACCGCTCGGCGAGCAGCAGCTGTGCCAGGCGCACGGAGGTGCGCGAGGTCGAGCCGAGCGCCACCCGGGCCCGGTCCAGCTGGTCCAGAGGCACCTGCGACACGATCACGCACGACATGACGGGCCCGTCGCAGCCCACCGCGATGTCGGGGAAGGCGACCAGGTCGTCGGCGTTGCGCAGGAACTCCACGAGCGTGACGGGACCGATGTCCAGATCGCCCCCGATCAACTGCTCGCTGAGCTTCTCCGGGGTGTCCTTCGAGAGCTCCAGGTCGAGCAAGGTCCCGGTGCGTGCCAGGCCCCAGTACAGGGGAAGGCAGTTCAGGAACTGGATGTGGCCGACGCGCGGCCGGCTGCGGCGGTCGTCGCCTGCGACGGTTGAGACGGTTGAATTGTCCACATCGCGAGGCTAGACCCGTGGCGTGATCCTTACGGCACCGGGGGCGCGGGGCACATCCGGTCTCACTCCCCGGGAGTCCGCGCCCCACCGTACGGAAACACGGATGCCGTCCCGGCTCCCTCCGGACCCGCTTTACCGAACTCCCCGAGGGCGCTCTCCATACCCCTGGAAGTCGCCTTCGCGACACCTTCCGGTACGCCCACTTCGTCATCTCATCGGCACGGCAATCAAACATCCGGGTGAAGTGATCTTGCCCTCTACCGTTCGATACACACTGCGTGCTAGGCTCGACGCAAGTTGCAGTTTGGTTTCCCTTGCAGTACAGAGCCTGCGGAGCATGTAACCCGCAGGCTTTTGTAGTTTTCAGACTTCTATGCAGGTTCTGGAGCAGGGCAACCCTTTGGCCCAAGGAGGGCTTATGGCTACCGGAACCGTCAAGTGGTTCAACGCTGAAAAGGGCTTCGGCTTCATCGCCCAGGACGGCGGCGGCCCGGATGTCTTCGTCCACTACTCCGCGATCAACGCGTCCGGGTTCCGCTCCCTCGAGGAGAACCAGGTCGTGAACTTCGACGTCACTCAGGGCCCCAAGGGTCCGCAGGCTGAGAACGTCACCCCGGCCTAGTTGCCCGGGTCGGCCGATCGCGGCCGGCTAGTAGTACCCAAGGAGCCCCGCTCCTCCGCCTCGGCGGGGAGCGGGGCTCCTGCCTTTTCCGGTCTCCTTTTCCGTCCGATGCCCCCTCCCGTGCCGCGCTCCCCCATTTCCGACGCCTCCCTCCGACATCCCCTTGCGGTGCCCCTCTTTTTTCTCCGGCGCCCGGCCGCACGACGGCTTCTCCGGCGCCCGGCCGCACGACAGCCTTTCCGGCGCCCGGCCGCAGGACGGCGGCGCTTGACCTTGACACCGTGTGAAGCGGTGCGCTGGGAGACATCATGTTCACCATCGGAGACTTCGCCAGGTACGGGCGGGTGTCGGCCCGGATGCTGCGCCACTACGACGCCATCGGGCTGCTGCGCCCCGACCGCACCGACCCCGCCACCGGCTACCGCTTCTACGGCGCCGCCCAGCTCGCCCGCCTCAACCGCATCATCGCCCTCAAGGATCTCGGCTTCACGCTCCAGCAGGTGCGGGCCATCCTCGACGAGCAGGTGGGGACGGAGGAGCTGCGCGGGATGCTGCGGCTGCGCCGGGCGGAGCTGGAGGAGGCCATGAGGGCGGCGGCCGCACGGCTGGCGCAGGTCGAGGCGAGGCTCCGGTCGATCGAGAGCGAGGGACGCATGTCCGTGAACGATGTCGTCGTCAAGAAGATCGCCGCCGTAAGGGTCGCCGAGCTGGCCGGCACCGCTGCGGGTTACGAACCGGGGGACATCACTCCGGTGATCGGCCCGCTGTACGACCGGCTGTTCCCGCTGCTGGACGGGGCGGGCGTCGTTCCGAGCGGGCCGGGGATCGCGTACTACGAGGATGCCCCGGGAGGCGGCGGCGCGGTCGTCGTCCATGCGGGGGTCACGGTGTCCGCCCCGGTGGGTCCGCTGGACGACACCGGGATCACGGTGGTCGAGCTGCCTGCGTTCGAGGCGGCGACCATCATCCACCGGGGTTCGATGGACGGCGTGCTGTCGACGTCCCAGGCCCTGGCCCGCTGGATCGACGCCAACGGTTACCGGTCCGCGGGGTACGCCCGCGAGATCAGCCTGGAGTGCCCCGAGGACCGGGACAAGTGGGTGACGGAGCTCCAGGAGCCGGTCGTCAAGGTCTGACCTGCTCCGGACACGCGTGGGCGGAGGAGAACGTGACACTCCAGGCACCATGTGTCACGTTCTCCTCCACCCCCAAGGCCCGACCCGCTCCGGACACCCACGGGCGGAAAAGAACGTGACACTCCAGGCGCCGAGTGTCACGTTCCTTTCCACGCCCTCAGCATCCTCCGCCGGGCCCCGCCCACAGCCCGTCGTCCGTCAGCCCCAGCAGGTCGATGGCGTTGCGGCGCACGATCCGGTCCACCACATCGGCGTCCAGATGCCCCATCTGCGCCTCGCCGACCTCGCGCGACTTGGGCCAGGTGGAGTCGGAGTGCGGGTAGTCCGTCTCGTACAGGACGTTCCCGACGCCGATCGAGTCCAGGTTCTGCAGCCCGAAGGCGTCGTCGAAGAAGCAGCCGTAGACATGATCGGCGAACAGCTCCGACGGCGGGCGGTGGACCTTGTCGGCGACGCCGCCCCAGGCCCGGTTCTCCTCCCAGACCACGTCGGCGCGTTCGAGGATGTACGGGATCCACCCGATCTGGCCCTCCGCGTACATGATCCGGAGGTTCGGGAACCGTTCGAACTTGCCGCTCATCAGCCAGTCGACCATCGAGAAGCAGCAGTTGGCGAAGGTGATGGTGGATCCGACGGCGGGCGGGGCGTCGGCCGAGGTGGACGGCATCCTCGAGGACGAGCCGATGTGCATCGCGATCACCGTCCCCGTCTCGTCACAGGCTCGCAGGAAGGGATCCCACTCGTCCGTGTGAATCGACGGCAGTCCGAGGTGCGGAGGTATCTCGGAGAACGCCACCGCGCGCACGCCGCGCGCCGCATTGCGCCGGACCTCCTCGGCGGCCAGCTGCGCGTCCCAGAGCGGGATCAGGGTGAGCGGGATGAGCCGGCCCCGCGCCTCGGGGCCGCACCACTCCTCGACCATCCAGTCGTTGTACGCGCGCACTCCGAGCAGCCCCAGCTCGCGGTCCTTCGCTTCGGTGAAGGTCTGGCCGCAGAAGCGCGGGAAGGTGGGGAAACAGAGCGCGGACTGGACGTGGTTGACGTCCATGTCCGCGAGCCGCTCGGGCACCGAGAAGGACCCCGGGCGCATCTGCTCGTACGTGATGATCTCCAGCTTGATCTCGTCCCGGTCGTAGCCGACCGCTGTGTCGAGCCGGGTGAGCGGGCGGTGCAGATCCTCGTACACCCACCAGTCGCCGATCGGCCCGTCGTCGCCCTTGGCACCCATCACGGGCGCGAACTTCCCACCCATGAAGGTCATTTCCTTGAGCGGTGCGCGGACGATCCGCGGGCCGCGGTCGAGGTACTTGGACGGGAGCCGGTCCCGCCAGACATGAGCGGGCTCCACCGTGTGGTCGTCCACCGAGATGATCTTCGGGAAGGTCTCCATGTTCTCCACGGTAGCGCCGATCTGACGAACCGTCAGCTATCTGTGCGGCCACCCTTTCCGAAATCGTTGTCGAGGGCTTGTGCAGAGCGTCACCCACCGCTGTCGTGCCCGCCCAAGACAAGGCAGACTGTTGAGCGCGATACCAGCGGTACCGAGCAATCCGGATCCACCCGACCCGGACCGGTACAGGGACGGGTAATCCGGACGGGCGCACCGGCACGGCCGGTGGTACCGGCGGGGCGAGCAGGGCAGGAGGCAGCAATGGACCATGACACCGGGCCGCGCGCGCGTGTTCCGGAGCAGCGTGCTCCGCAGCAGTGGTCGGCGCACGGTGCCGATCTGCGCTTCTCCGTGCTCGGTCCGGTGCGGTCATGGCGGAACGGCGAGACCTTGCCGTCCGGTTCACCACAGCAGCGCGCCCTGCTGACCGCACTGCTGCTGCGCGACGGCCGCACGGCCACCGCCGCCGAACTCATCGACGCCATCTGGGGCGACGAGCCGCCCTCGCAGGCACTCGCGACCATCCGGACGTACGCCTCCCGGCTCCGCAAGGTCCTGGACCCGCAGACGCTGGTCAGCGACGCCGGCGGGTACGCGATCCGGGCCGACCGGGACGCCCTCGACGTGAACGTGGTCCGGGATCTGGCGGCCGAGGCGGAGAAGGCCCGCGCGGGCGGCGACCGCGCCCAGGCCCGCGCCCTCCTCGGCAAGGCGCTCGGGCTGTGGGACGGCGAGGCGCTGGCGTCCGTGCCCGGCCCGTACGCCGAGAACCAGCGGACCCGGCTGGAGGAGTGGCGGCTCCAGCTCACCGAGACCCGCCTGGACCTGGACCTGGAGGTCGGCAGCCACGCGGAGGCGGTCTCCGAACTGACCGCGCTCACCGCCGCGCACCCGCTGCGCGAGCGGCTCCGCGAACTGCTCATGATCGCCCTGTACCGCAGCGGCCGACAGGCCGAGGCGCTCGCGGTGTACGCCGACACCCGCCGGCTGCTCGCCGACGAACTCGGCGTCGATCCGCGCCCCGAACTGGCCCAGCTCCAGCAGCGCATCCT
Organism: Streptomyces sp. NPDC001880; assembly: GCF_053594575.1. Classification (NCBI taxonomy): domain Bacteria; kingdom Bacillati; phylum Actinomycetota; class Actinomycetes; order Kitasatosporales; family Streptomycetaceae; genus Streptomyces; species Streptomyces sp. NPDC001880. The sequence goes on along the minus strand of NZ_JBSFET010000013.1, from coordinate 137,730 downwards.
CCAGGCCGACGAGGAGCTGGCCCGCCCGACGGACGAACCGGCACCGGCCCCGGCGCCGGTGCGCCCCGCCCAGCTCCCGGCCACCGTCCCGGACTTCACCGGCCGTGCCTCCTTCGTACGCGAACTCGGCGCCCGGCTGGCGACAGCCGAGGGGTCCGTCATGGCCGTCTCGGCGCTGGCCGGCATCGGCGGCGTCGGCAAGACCACCCTCGCCGTGCACGTCGCCCACCAGGCGCGCCAGCACTTCCCGGACGGCCAGCTGTACGTGGACCTCCAGGGCGCGGGGGCGCGGGCCGCCGAACCGGAGACGGTTCTCGGCGCGTTCCTGCGCGCCCTGGGCACGGCGGACTCGGCGATCCCCGACTCGTTGGACGAACGCGCCGCGCTGTACCGGTCCACCCTGGACGGCCGCCGCATCCTGGTCCTCCTCGACAACGCCCACGACGCGGCCCAGATCCGCCCCCTCCTCCCCGGCACCGCGGGCTGCGCGGCCCTGGTCACCAGCCGCGTCCGCATGGTCGACCTGGCCGGCGCCCACCTCGTCGACCTGGACGTGATGTCGCCCGAGGAGGCGCTCCAGCTCTTCACCCGCATCGTGGGCGAGGAGCGGATCAACTCCGAGCGCGAGGCCGCCCTCGACGTGGTCGCCGCCTGCGGCTTCCTCCCCCTGGCCATCCGCATCGCCGCCTCCCGCCTGGCCGCCCGCCGCACCTGGACGGTCTCCGCCCTCGCCGCCAAGCTCGCGGACGAGCGCCGCCGCCTGGACGAGCTCCAGGCCGGCGACCTCGCGGTGAAGGCCACCTTCGAACTCGGCTACGGCCAGCTCGAACCCGCCCAGGCCCGCGCCTTCCGCCTCCTCGGCCTGGCCGACGGCCCCGACATCTCCCTCGCCGGGGCGGCCGCCCTGCTCAACCTGGACGTGCACGTGGCGGAGGACCTCCTGGAGGCCCTGGTCGACACCAGCCTCGTGGAGTCGGCGGCCCCGGGCCGCTACCGCTACCACGACCTGGTGCGCCTCTACGCCCGCTCCTGCGCGGAACGCGGCGAAGAACCCCCGGAGGAACGGGAGTCGGCCCTCTCCCGCCTGCTGGACTTCTACCTGGCGACGGCGGCGGGGGTGTACGCGCTGGAGCGGCCGGGGGACCGTGCCGTCGCCCACCTGGCGGGCACCGAGCACCCGGGGCTCGAATTCACCGGTGGCCACGAGGCGGTGGACTGGCTGTACAGCGAGGCCGATTCGCTGCTCGCCTGCGCCCATCAGAGCGCGTCGAACGGAATGCTGCAGCGCGCCGTCGACCTGCTCTGCGCGGCGAAGGACCTCGCCGAATCGGGAGCGAACTCCCGCCAGTACGAAATCACCGGTGCGGCCCTGCGCGATGCCGCGAGGGCTGCCGCCGACCCTCGTTCCGAGGCACGGGCCCGTGCCTCGCTGTCCACCGTCTACCTCGTCTCCGGCCGTTTCGCGCTGGCCGACGAGGAGGCCCGGCACGCGATGGATCTGGCCAGGATCACCAAGGACCCGATCCCCGCGTGCTGGGCACCCAACGATCGCGGCATCATCGCGTTCTACCAGGGGAGGCACGAGGAGGGCGAGGAGTTCCTGCAGGAGGCGATAGACCGCTACCGGGCGGACGGGAACCTGGTCGGCGAGGCATCCGCGTTGTGCAACCTCTCCCGCATCCACGTGAACATGAACCGCACGGCCAGCGCGGTCGAGCTCGCCCAGCAGGGCACGGCCATCTTCGACGGGATGGGGCTCAGTCTCCGTACGGCCAACGGCCGCTTCGCGCTGGGCATCGCGCTCACCCAGGCCGGAAGGCCGACCGAGGCGCTGGAGGAGCTCGACGAGGCGCTGCGCGTGTTCCAGAACAACCGCCAACGGCTCTGGGAGGGCTCGACCCATTTCCGGATGGCGGAGGCGCACCTGGCCGACGCGCGCCCCGCACGGGCGGCCCAGCACGCGGAGCAGGCGCTGGCTCTGCGCGTCATCGGAGGCGAGTGGATGCGGGGCAATGTTCTGATCACCCTGGGACACGCCCTCGAACACCTCGGTCAGATCGACCGGGCACATGCATGCTGGACCGAAGCACTGGCCATCCACGAGCAGTTCGGGGCTGCGGAGGCGGACAAGGTCCGGGCCCTGCTCGCCCCGGTCGACACCGTCTGAAGCGCCTGATCCGGAAGAGAATCATCGGCGTTCATCGAACGTTTATCGCCACTCGTCAGTCTTAAGCCCATCGATCCGCCGTGTCGGGGGGCAGACGGATCGCACGGGGGACCACACCGCTAGGGTGAACGGCCCTGACATGCCCGTCCAGCAGTCCACGGGGGAACAGCTGGACGGGCATCGCCGACCGAGCAAGCAAGATCTCTGGGAGTTGACAGGCATGAGCGACGCACTGAAGCCGAAGACCGGTGCCGCGATCACACAGGAGAACCACGCCGGCAACCCGAGCAACGGCGGCAGCACCGTCAAGCCGCTGGAGAACCACGCCGGCAGCGTGACCGAGGACATCACGACCCTGGAGAACCACGCCGGCAGCACGCCGAAGGACCTCCTCAAGACGCAGGAGAACCACGCGGGTTCCGAGAAGGCCTGAAACCTCACTCGACGGGGGAGCGGCCGCGGCGGTGCGGAGGGGGAGCCGTCGCGGCCGCCGCATGTCCGCGGACGCGGGCACACGGCGATGAAACAGCGATGAAGGGGCACGAGCCACCCGGCTCGTGCCCCTTCGTCATGCCCCCTGCAGCCCCCGGACCAGCACCCCCGCCCCGCACAGCTTCCCCATGTCGTCCTCGTCCGAAGCGAAGACCACCGCCCTGCCCCGCTGCCGCCCCGCGATCACCGCAGCTCCCCCTTCAGCACCTTGCCGCTCGCGTTGCGCGGGAGGCCGGTCACGAACTCGACCGCCCGGGGGACCTTGTAGTTCGCCATCTCGCGCCTCGACCAGGCAATCAGATCGTCGGCGGTCGTCGTCGCGCCCGCCCTGCGGACCACGTACGCCTTGCCGACCTCGCCGAGCCTCGGGTCCGGAACGCCGATCACCGCCACGTCGGCCACGTCCGGGTGCAGGCCGAGGAGCTGCTCTATCTCGGCCGGGTACGCGTTGAAGCCGCCGACGATGAACATGTCCTTGATCCGGTCGGTGATCCGGAGGTTGCCCGCCTCGTCGAGGACGCCCACGTCGCCGGTGCGGAGCCAGCCGTCGGGGGTCATCGCGGCAGCCGTGGTCTCCGGGTCCTCGAAGTACCCCTGCATCACGTGGAAGCCGCGGACCAGCACCTCGCCGGGCGTGCCGGGGTCGGCCAGGACGCGGACCTCCGTGCCCGGGATCGCCCGGCCGGACGTCGAGGCGATCGTTTCGGCGGGGTCGCCACGACGGCACATCGTGACGATGCCGCTCGCCTCGGAGAGGCCGTACGCGGTGAGGACGGTGGTGATGTGCAGCTCGGTGCGCAGGCGTTCCACCAGTTTCAGCGGAACCACCGCCGCACCCGTCACCACCAGGCGGAGGGCGGAGAGGTCGTGGGCGGAGCGCGCCGGGTGGTCCAGGAGGGACTGGTGGAGGGTGGGCGGGCCGGGCAGCACCGAGATGCGTTCGGCGGCGATGTTGGCCAGGACCGTGTCCACGTCGAAGACCGGTTGCGGGACCATCGTCGCGCCCCGCATCAGGCAGGCGATGATGCCCGCCTTGTAGCCGAAGGTGTGGAAGAACGGGTTCACGATCAGATAGCGGTCGCCCTCGCGCAGACCGGCCAGCTCGCTCCAGATCGCGTAGCAGCGCAGGGTCTGGGCGTGGGTGATCACCGCACCCTTGGGCCGGCCCGTGGTGCCCGAGGTGTAGATGATGTCGGAGGGGGCCGAGGAGGCGATCGCATCGGCCCGGGACCGTACCGCCGCACCGGGCACCTCCTCCCCCGCCGCCAGGAAGTCCTTCCAGGTGACGTAGTCGTCGGGAGCGGTGTCCGCCAGCACCACCACCTTCTCCAGGCAGGGGAGTTCGGCCTCCGCCCGGCGCAGCGACGCGACGTACGAGGTGCCGAGGAAGGTGCCCGTGACGAAGAGGAGTTTCGCCCGGCTGCGTTGCAGGATGTACGCCGCTTCACTGCCCTTGAAGCGGGTGTTGAGGGGGACGAGGACCGCGCCGGCCGTGACCGCCCCCAGCGCGGAGACGATCCAGTCCAGGGTGTTCGGAGCCCAGGCCGCGACCCGGTCCCCCGGCTCGACGCCCGAGGCCATGCACGCGGCGGCGGCCCGCTCCACGCGCTCGCCGAGTTCGGCGTACGAGATCCGGGTGCGGCCCTCGACGACCGCCTCCCGGTCCCCGTACCGTCGCGCCGCTGCCCGGACCAGCTTCGGAATGCTGCCCCACTCCTCGTCGCCGCGCATCGTTCGCCTCCTGACGCAGTAGCTGACTATGTGTCAGATTAGCTGTAGCCTCTGCCGCTGTCAGCAGTCATGACGGCCTGGGAGGTGGCGGTGACGGCACTCAAGGACGCGACGGCGATAGCCGGCATAGGACAGACGGCCTTCGCGAAACAACTGCCGGAGTCCGAGAAGACCTTGGCCTGCCGGGCCATCGTCGCGGCGCTCGACGACGCGGGCATCGCCGCGTCGGAGGTGGACGCGTTCGCCTCGTACACGATGGAGGAGACCGACGAGGTCGAGGTCGCCAAGGCCGTCGGGGCCGGCGACGTCACCTTCTTCAGCAAGGTGGGGTTCGGCGGCGGCGGCTCCTGCGCGACGATCGCGCATCTCGCCGCCGCGGTGGCGACGGGGCAGGCGAGCGTCGGGGTCGCCTGGCGGTCGCGGAAGCGGGGGTCGGGGCCCCGGCCCTGGAAGAACACCGCGGTGCAACTGCCCACCCCCGCCCAGTGGACCCGCCCGTACGGGCTGCTGCGGCCGGCCGACGAGATCGGAATGCTGGCCCGGCGGTACATGCACGAGTACGGGGCGACCCGCGACCACCTGTTCAACGTCGCCCTCGCCTGCCGCAACCGCGCCAACCAGAACCCGGACGCGGTGATGTACGAACGGCCGCTGACCCGCGACATGTATATGACCTCGCGGTGGATCAGCGAGCCGCTCTGCCTCTTCGACAACTGCCTGGAGACGGACGGGGCACTGGCCTGCGTCATCGTCTCCGCCGAGCGGGCCCGGGACTGCCGGCAGAAGCCCGTCTACATCCACTCCGTCGCCCAGGGACTGCCCGCCCAGCACCACGGGATGGTCAACTACTGGAACGACGACCCGCTCAGCGGGCCCGCCTGGACGGCCGCCCGGCAGCTGTGGAAACAGGCCGACTTCGGCCCGGACGATGTCGATGTGGCGCAGATCTACGACGCGTTCACCCCGCTCATCCCGCTCTCCCTGGAGGGCTACGGCTTCTGCGGGCGCGGCGAGGGCGCCGCGTTCACCGAGGGCGGGGCGCTGGAGAGCGGCGGGCGGCTGCCCATCAACACCGGGGGCGGCGGGCTCAGCGAGGCGTATGTGCATGGCTTCAACCTGATCAACGAGGGCGTCAAGCAGCTGCGCGGCGTCTCCACCGCCCAGGTCCCGGATGCCGGGACCTGCCTGGTCACCGCCGGTGAGGGCGTGCCCACATCCGCCGTACTGCTGAGGAGTTGAGGAGTTGACCGGGATGGATGCTCTGCTGCTGCCCGTCGTGGACGAGGACGGCGCCCCCTTCTGGGAGTACGCGGCCCGCGGCGAACTCCGCGTCCAGGCGTGCGCCGACCAGGAGTGCGGACGGCTCCGCTTCCCGCCCCGGCCGTGCTGCCCGCACTGCCAGTCCTTCGAGAGCGAGTGGCGGCCGATGAGCGGACGCGGCCGCATCTGGTCCTACGTGCTGCCGCATCCGCCGCTGCTGCCCGCGTATGCCGCGCAGGCCCCGTACAACGCCGTCGTGGTCGAGCTGGCGGACGCGCCGCAGATCCGGCTGGTGGGGAATGTGGTGAGCGGTCCGGACGCCCCGCTGGACTCGGTCGATCCGGGGCGGCTGCGGATCGGCGCGCCGGTGCGGGCGGTGTTCTGCCCGGCCGGTCCCGGGGTGACCCTGGTGCGCTGGCTGCTGGAGCGGTGAGGGGCGATGGCACTGCGCACGGAGACGGACAAGGAGACCGGGGTCGCGCTCGTCACCCTCGACCGGCCCAGGAGGCTCAACGCGATCGACCTGGTCACGGCCGGTGAACTGGCAGCCGTCTGGCGGGCGTTCCGCTTCGACGACGGGGTGCGAGCAGTGGTTCTCACCGGTGCGGGCGGCCGGGCCTTCTGCACCGGGATCGACCGGGACGTGGACGTGCCGCAGCCCTCGTCCCCGTATACGATCGACGATCCGCTGCTCACGATCGGGCCGAAGGCGAACGACCTGTGGAAGCCGGTGATCGCGGCCGTGGAGGGGATGGCCTGCGGCGGGGCGTTCTATCTGCTGGGCGAGGCGGAGTTCGTGATCGCGTCCGAGGAGGCGACGTTCTTCGACCCGCACACGACGTACGGCATGGTCAGCGCCTACGAGGCGATCTCCATGGCGCAGCGGATGCCGTTCGGCGAGGTGGCCCGGATGTCGCTGATGGGGACGGCCGAGCGGGTCTCGGCCCGTCGCGCGTACGAGACCGGGCTGGTCAGCGAGGTGACGGCGCCCGGCGGCGCGGTGGACGCGGCGCTGCGGGCGGCGGGTGTGATCGCCTCGTACCCGACTCAGGCGGTGCAGGGGACGGTACGGGCGGTGTGGTCCGCGCGGGAGGCGGCCAGAGCGCAGGCCATGGCCCACGCCCCGCACCTCATCGCACTCGGCAATCTGCCGCCGGAGCGGCAGGCCGAACTGTTCCGGGGGCGGGGCACGGGCGGATTCCGGACACGCTGACGGACCGGCCGACGGGGCGGCAGGTCAGTGGGTCAGTAGCTCAGCTCGGCCTCGACCCGGCAGTTCTTCACCTGGGAGACCTTGCGCGGGCTGTCCATCGGCACGGAGAGGGTCACGGTGTCGCCGCCCTCGGCGTCCACGGTGGCGTAACCGGTGTCGATAGCGTTGCCGCGTGCGTTGAGGAAGGCCACCTCGACCTCGTAGGTGTGGGAGCCGGAGGCGTTGGCGGTGAGCTTGACGGTGGAGGTGGTGACGGCCTTGCGCTTGCCCTTGCGGGGCTGGGCGCAGCGGAGGACGTACGCCTCGGGCGCGTCGGACGCCGTGGTGCTCGGGGTCGCCGTCGCGTAGTCCGTACCGCCGGAGGAGCTGCTCGACGAGTCGTAGTCATCGTCGTCGTAGTCGCTGCTGTCGTAGCTGCCGTTGCTCTTCTTGGAGTTGGAACAGCCACCGCCGCTGCTGCTCGACCCCCCGCTCTTGCTCTTGCCACTGCGGCCGCCGTGGCTGGAGGTGGAGAAGCCGGTGAGGGCGAGTACCACCACGACCAGTACCGCGGAAAGCTTTATGTGCTGCCGCATCATCGATGCAGCCCCCCTTGTGTTGTTGTCCGTCTCTGCAGTTGTCGAACGACCGTGCGTCACGCCAGGGTCTCTCGTTCGGATCATGCCGGGCTCGCGTGCCCCGGCACCGCGCCCTGATCCGGCCTGACCCGAACGAGAGACCCTAGCGCAAGGTGGCGAGCCCCAGGGGCCGGGCGTAGCGTCGAGGCCGTGAGCGGTGCAGAGCTGTGACACCGGTCCACGCACGCGCAGGAGGCCGATGGTGATGCGCAACGTCCTGGGCTCGGTGCTCGCTCTCGTCGGAGCGGCGGCTGCCGTGCTGAGCCCCTTCCGTGGCTGGTACGACGGTCGCCTCGGGCGCCACTACCGGATCGAGGAACTGTTCACCGGCATCACCCCTGGCCGGCCCGGTCCGCCGGACTCGATCCTGCTCGCGTTCCTCTTCGCCGCCCTGCTGACGGTGGTCGGTGTGGTGCTGCGGTCACGGCTGCTGGTGGCGGCCGCGGGTGCGGTGGTGCTCGGGTTCACCGTGCTGTGGATGGTGCGCCAGGGGCAGGCGCTGGGCAGTCCGGCGGTCGCGGGCGACGGTTCCGGGCTGCGGTGGGGAGTGGCCGAGGCGGCGGCGGGCGGGGTGCTGCTGCTGGTGGGTGCGGCGGTGATGTCCGGGCGGCGGACCGGTCACGGGACGCGCGATCAGCCGTACGCGGCACCCGGCTCGGAGAACCCGGACACCTGGCCGCCGACGCAGGAGCCGGGACCGTCCGTGCAGACGAGCACGCTGCCGGAGCCCGAGCCGGAGCCGTACACGGGGCCGGACCCGGCGGCCCGCCGCCCGGACGAGGGCCCGGACGCCGACGGGCGCCCGAACCGCTGAGGCCCGCCGCGGTCTACGCCCTGGCCCGGCCGCCCGTACCCGTGCCCTTCAGCGCGTCCAGCGCGTACACGCAGCGGTCCTTGCTGCACGCGTACACGACGCCGCCCTGCGCCACCGGCGACCCCGTGATCTCGCCGCCCGTCGCCAGCTTCCAGCGGAGCTGGCCGCCCGCCGCGTCCAAGGTGTACAGGACGTGGTCGGCGGAGCCGAAGTGGACCCGGCCGTCGGCGACCACCGGGGCGCCCACCACCTCGCCGCCCGCCGCGAACCGCCACTTCGGGGTGCCGGTGACCGCGTCGAGCGTGTACAGCGCGCTGCCGCTGCCGACATGGACGTTTCCGGCCGTCACCAGGACCGGTTCGATCGACTGGCGGGCCTCCGTGGCGATGCGCCAGCGGTCCTTGCCGGTCGAGGCGTCGATCGCGTACACCGTGCCGAGGTAGTCGGCGAGGTACACACCGCCGCCGGTGACGGCGGGGCCGGGCACGAACGCGGGCGGGGAGAGGAAGACGGCGGGCGACTCGAAGTGCCAGCGCACATGGCCGGACACGTTGTCCACGGCCAGGACCCGGGCCCCGGCGCTGACGTAGACGAAGCCGTCCGGGGCCGCGGTCACCCGGACCGGCACACCGCCGCAGGAGGCCGCGTCGCCGATGGGGTACGACCAGCGCTCGATGCCGGTACGGGCGTCGACGGCGCGCAGCCGGGCGTCCTGCCAGAGGTAGACCGTGCCGTCGTGGATCACGGGTCCCGCCTCCGCCGTCTCGAAGTCGGTCTGCAGTCCGGCGCTCTCCCACAGCTTCTCGCCCGTGGAGGCCTCCCAGGCCTGGACGCCGCCGCCCCGGGTGCCGGTGACGACGGTGCCGCGGTCGGCCTTGAGGGAGTAGACCCAGGCGTCCGTCTGGAGCCGCCAGCGCTCGGCGCCGGTCGCCGCGTCCAGGGCGTACAGGGACGGCCCGTCGGAGGCGTGGATACGGCCGCCCTCGACGGTCATCACCCAGGCCACGTCCCGGGTCTTGAACTGGCGGCGCCCGTTGCCGACGTCCAGGGCGTGCACCTCGAACGACGTGACGTAGAGGAGGTCCCCGGCGACGACGGGGGTACCCCACACGTCGTTGGACATCCGGAACCGCCAGGGCCGCCAGCGGTCCGGGCCGGGCGGGGGCTCCGGCGGTTGCGCGGGGCCGGGCACGGGGGCGGAGACGGGGGCGGTGGGGGCGGAACCGTTCACCCCGGCGGGCGGGCGCACCCAGCCGGTCGCGGGGCCCGCGTCCGCGGTGGTCGTGGCGGTGGCCCGTACGTCCTGGGCGCGCGGGCCGGGGCCGATCGGCACCTTCGCACCGGGCAGCCGCACCGGACCGCCCGCGTCGGGCGCGGGAGCCGGACCGGGCTGCGGGCCGGCGGCCGAGCGCAGGTCTCCGCCGCTGCGCCAGGCGGTGTCCCGGTCGACGCCCGGCGGCTGCGGGGGCGGCGGCGGCACCGGGACGGGCGCGGCGGTCTTCCGGCCGCCGCGGCGCTGCTCGATCATCGCGGTGGCGGAGGTCGGCAGCCACGCCGAGGCCGTACCGCTGTCGTCGCCGCCGGAGGCGAAGAGGTGCGGGGCCAGCTGGGCCTGGAGGTCGGCGGGGGTGGGCCGCAGACCGGCGTCCATCTGCATGCAGGACTCGATCAGCGGCCGCAGCTCGCCGGGCAGGCCCTCCAGGTCGGGGCCCTCGCGCAGCAGCATGAAGACCGTCTCGACGGGGTTGGCGCCGTGGAAGGGCGCATGGCCGGTGGCGGCGAAGACGAGGGTGGAGCCGAGCGAGAAGATGTCGCTGGCGCCGGTGACGCTGCGCGAGTCCCTGGCCTGTTCGGGCGACATGTAGGCGGGCGTGCCCACGGCGACGTTCGTCATGGTCAGCCGGGTGTTGGAGACCCCGGACGCGATCCCGAAGTCGATCACCCGGGGGCCGTCCTCGACGACGAGCACGTTCGACGGCTTCATGTCGCGGTGGACGAGCCCCGCTCCGTGGATCGACTGCAGCGCCTCGGCGATACCGGCGGCCAGCCAGCGCACCGCCTGGACCGGCATGGGCCCGCACTCGCTCACGATCTCTTCCAGCGAGGGGGCCGGCACATAGGCGGTGGCCAGCCACGGCACGGCGGCACGCGCGTCGGCGTCCACCACCGCAGCGGTGTAGAAGCCGCTGACGGCGCGGGCGGCCTCCACCTCGCGCGTGAAGCGGACCCGGAACAGCTGGTCCTCGGCGAGCTCCGTACGGACCGTCTTGATCGCCACGCGTCGGCCCGAAGCCGAGCGGGCGAGATAGACCAGCCCCATGCCGCCGGCCCCGAGCCGTCCCAGCACCTCGAACGGGCCGATCCGCCTCGGGTCGTGCTGCGTCAGCTGCTCCACCACTTGCCCTGCCACCTCCCCGTACGGGCCTCAGCAACAGAAGCCCGCGAAAACCCGCCCTGTACGGCGTCTCACCACTGGGCACCACCCGGCGGTGCGCTCCCCCGATTCTTCCTGGCTGAGGCCCTGGTTGCGAACCCGGGGGCGGATCGGGGTGTCACAGCTCACTCTGCCCCGTTCTCGGACACAAGGGGCTGAAATACAGCGAAGACGGCGCCCTGATCGTCCTGGAGGACCGCCATCCGCCCGTACGGGATGTCGAAGGGCGGTGCGGAGATCCGGCCGCCGAGGCGTACGGCGTGCCCGGCCGTGCTGTTGCAGTCCTCGACGGCGAAGTAGCTGAGGAAGTAGCTGGGCAGTTCCGCCGGGAAGGCGTCGGTGATGACCCTGCGCCCGGCGACCGCGGTGTCCGGTCCGGGCTCGGTGCCCGCCGGGGACCACATCCGGAATTCGGGGGCGGGGCCGGCCGCAACGGGTTCGCGCTGCTCGTCCCGCTCCTCCTGCTCGTCCCGCTCCTCCCGCTCCTCCCGCTCGTCCGCGCCGGGTTCACCGGGTTCGCCGGGTTCACCGGGTTCGGCGGGTTCGGCGGGTTCACCGGGTTCGGCGGGTTCGGCGGGTTCGGCGGGTTCACCAGGTTCGGCGTCCAGGTCGAGGTCGGTGCTCTGGAAGCCGAAGACCTGCTCGTAGAAGGCGTCCACCTGGTCCTTGTGGCGGGTGTGGACCTCGGCCCAGCAGAAGGAGCCGGGTTCGTTCTGCTTCTCGAAGCCCTCGCGGTCACCGGCCTGCCAGAGCCCGAAGACCGCTCCGCCGGGATCGGCCGCCTGGGCGAGGATTCCGGCCCGGCCGGCCCGGACCGGCTCGGTGATCACCTGGCCGCCCGCCTCCCTGATCCGGGCGACGGACGTGACGATGTCGTCGGTGGCGAAGTAGATCCCCCAGGCGGTGGGCATCCGGCCGTCCTGCTTGGCAGCGAGCGCGGCGACGAGCTTCCCGCCGCTGCAGGCGTCCGCGTACGGCCCCTCACCGGCCCGGAAGGTCCAGCCGAACAGCTCGCCGTAGAAGCGCTTGCCCGCTTCCAGGTCGGGAAGCTGCGCATCCACCCAGCACGGCGCGGATGGTGCGAATGCGGCCATGGGCCCGGGTCCTTCCGTGATCACGCGTCGCTCGCGATTCGCGCAGTGTCGCTCGTCACAGCCAACGTAACCGCGGGTCGCGCGCATCGCGCCCCGACCCCTCCCTATCGAACTGATTTTCGACGCGCTTCGACGGAAGACTTCCATGCTCACGGCATCACGGAAAGTTATCCACGGAAGTTATCCACAGGCTGTTGATAAGACTTGTCACTCCATGGTTCACTCCAGGTGCGCATGCGTCGAAATCCGGCCACTGCCCCCGCCGCGCCTGCGGTGATCCCCATTTGCAGTCGGCCGAATCGCGCTCCGATCACCCCTCGGTAAGCTGACGGCATGACAGGACAAGTGCGCACCGTCGACGGCCGCGTGGCCGGTCGACGCGGACAGGCGACGCGGCAGAAGCTGCTCGACTGCCTCAGCGAGATGCTCAGCTCCTCACCGTACCGGGACGTCAAAGTCATCGACGTCGCCCGGAAGGCGGGGACTTCACCCGCGACCTTCTACCAGTACTTCCCCGATGTCGAGGGCGCCGTCCTCGAAATCGCCGAGGAAATGGCCAAGGAGGGTGCCGGGTTGACCGAACTGGTCGCCGGCCGCTCCTGGGTCGGCAAGGCCGGCTGGCAGACAGCCGAGGAACTGGTCGAGGGATTCCTCGACTTCTGGCGGCACCACGACGCGATCCTGCGCGTGGTCGACCTCGGTGCGGCCGAGGGCGACAAGCGGTTCTACAAGATCCGCATGAAGATCCTGAACTCGGTCACCAACTCCCTCACCGATTCGGTGAAGGAGCTCCAGGCCAGGGGCAAGGTCGACAAGGAGGTCAGCGCCGCGGCGATGGCGGGCTCGCTGGTCGCGATGCTGGCCGCCGTCGCCTCGCACCAGAAGGGCTTTACGACCTGGGGTGTGAAGCAGGCCGAACTCAAGCCGAACCTCGCCCTGTTGGTACATCTGGGCATCACCGGCAGGAAGCCGACGAGGTAGCACCGGCGCCGACGGCCCGCCCCCACCGGGTATCGCGCGGCCGTCCCGGGCGCCCCAGGTCCTGTCTCACCGACGGCGGGCCACACATGTGGTCCGCCATCGGTGCACCCGGACCGATTCGGGAACCGCCGCGTTCAGGCGGCACCCCCGTTCAGGAACCGTCCCGTTCAAAACCGTCGCGTTCAGAAGCCGCGTTCAGGAGCCGTCGCGCCCGCGCAGTCTGAAGAGCCGGATCTCCCGGTCGACCCGCTCCTGGTAAGTCGCGTAAGGCGGCCAGAACTTCAGCGCCGCCCGCCACGCCTCGTCCCGCTCGGCACCAGCCAGCAGCGTGGCGTGCACCGGAATGTCCCGGCCCCGCCAGTTGACGACCGCCTCGTCGGGACCGGCCAGCAGATTCGCGGTCCAGGCAGGGTGCCCGGTACGGCCGAAGTTGCTGCCGACCAGAATCCAGCTCTGCTCCGCCCCCGCCTCCGGCATGCAGGCCAGCGGAGTGGTTCTGAGCTGCCCGCTCCTCGCCCCCGGCACCATCAGGATCAGCCCCGGCAGCATCCGGGAGCTGAGCAGCACCCTGCCGCGCGTGAGCCGGTGCACCGTACGGTCCATGGCGGGAACGACATGCGGGGCGATCCTCGCGAACGCGCGGGTGGAGGAGACCTTCTGGATCAGCCGGACACCGGGCGCCATCAGACCGCCATCCGTCCGGCCGGTCCCGGGACGGCCGGCTTCGTCGTCGGCCCCGTAGCCGATCCCGCCGCCTGCCTCGTCACCGCCCCCGCCACCGATCCCGCCGCCACCCCGTTCACCGCTCCCGCGAACAGCCCGGCCCGCTGCGCCGCGTGGTCACGGAGCCGGTGGACGGGACCGAAGAGCAGTTCGTCGGCCGCGGCCCGCTTGAAGTACAGATGCGCCTCGTGCTCCCAGGTGAAGCCGAGCCCGCCGTGCAGCTGGACGGCCTCGCCGGTGGTGGTCCGGAGCGCCTCCAGGGCCTGGGCGAGGGCGAGCCCCCCGGCATCGGCCGGGTCCCAGGCCGCGTAGTACGCCGCGGAGCGGGCCGCCTGCACCCATACGTACAGGTCCGCGAGGCGATGCTTCACGGCCTGGAAGGAGCCGATCGCCCGGCCGAACTGCTCGCGCGCCTTGACGTATTCGACCGTCCGCTCCAGCGCGCCCGCCGCCGCCCCCACCGCCTGGGCGGCGAGCAGCGCGGCAGTCGGGTGACCGGCCGCGGCGAGTGCGCCACCGATGTCCATGGCGTCGTCCGCGCCGAGGAGTTCGGCCTCGGTGTCGCGGAGTTCGACCCGGGCCAGCGGGCGGGTCTCGTCGAGCGAGGTGCTGCGGTTGCGGACGACTCCGGCCGCCGTGTCCGGGCGGACCAGGAAGAGAAGCGTACGGCTGCGCGGGAAGCCTCCGGCGTGGGCCGCGACCAGGAGGAGTCCGGCGCTGTGCCCGTCGAGCACCTGGGCCGCCTCCCCGTACAGCCGCCAGCCCGCCGCGCCGGCGACCGGCCTGGCCTGCATCCCGCCCGCCCGGCCGCCGCCCGCCCAGGCTCCGTCGGCTCCGTCGGCGGTGAGGCCGAGGGCGGTGGCGAGCGAGCCGCCGGGGACGGCCAGGGTCGCGGTCAGCTCACCGGCCGCGATGCGCGGCAGCAGGGCGGCGCGCTGGGTGTCGGTGCCGAGTGCGGCGATCAGGGGCGCGGCGAGTGCGGCGGTGGCGATCAGGGGCGAGGGCAGCAGGGCGCGGCCCGTCTCCTCACAGGCGACGGCGAGCTCGGTGAGACCGCAGCCGACGCCTCCGTACTCCTGCGGGAGGGCGAGTCCGGGCAGCCCGAGGTCCTGGGCGAGGCGGCGCCACAGCTCCGCGTCGTACCCGTCGGCGGTGCGCACGGCGCTTTTGACGTCGTCGGGTGCGCAGCGGGCGGCCAGCAGTTCGCGCAAGGTGCGGCGGATCTCGTCCTGTTCCGCGGTGAAGGCGGCATCCATCGGCGGACTCCTTCCCCTCAGGGGCCGGAAGCCCCTGATCTGACGGTGCGTCATGCTAGGGCCGAATCCCCGAGATGCCCAGAGCTGCGCACGGGAGGCAGCCGCGGATCCCCGCCCCGCCGGACGGTCCCCCCGCACCCGGATCTGATGTACCGTCAGATTCATGCCTTCTTCCCACCGCAAGGTCGCTGTCGTCGGCATATCCCTCGCCGACTGCGGACGCGTAGAGACGGCCACGCCGTACGCCCTGCACGCCCAGGCCGCCCGTCGGGCGCTGGCCGATTCGGGGCTGGACCGGTCCGTCGTCGACGGTTTCGCCTCCGCCGGGCTCGGCACGCTCGCCCCGGTCGAGGTCGCCGAGTACCTGGGCCTGAAGCCGACCTGGGTGGATTCCACCGCGGTCGGCGGATCGACCTGGGAGGTGATGGCGGCCCACGCAGCGGATGCGATCGCGGCGGGGCACGCCAATGCCGTACTGCTGGTGTACGGGTCGACGGCGCGCGCGGACATCAAGGCGGGTCGCCGGACCTCCAACCTCTCCTTCGGGGCGCGCGGCCCGCTCCAGTTCGAGGTGCCGTACGGGCACTCGCTGATCGCCAAGTACGCGATGGCCGCCCGCCGTCACATGCACGAGTACGGGACGACCCTGGAGCAGCTCGCCGAGGTCGCGGTCCAGGCGAGGGCGAACGCGGCTGCCAACCCGGACGCGATGTTCCGGGACCCGGTCACGGTGGACGAGGTGCTGTCGGGGCCGATGATCGCGGACCCGTTCACCAAGCTGCACTGCTGCATCCGCAGCGACGGCGGCTGTGCGGTGCTGCTGGCCGCCGAGGAGTACGTGGCGGACACGGCGAAGGCGCCGGTGTGGATCCTCGGCACGGGCGAGCACGTCTCGCACTCCACCATGTCCGAGTGGGACGACTTCACGGTCTCCCCGGCGGCGGTCTCGGGCCGCCTGGCGTTCGAGCGGGCCGGGGTGCGGCCCTCGGACATCGATCTCGCCGAGCTCTACGACGCGTTCACCTACATGACGCTGGTGACACTGGAGGATCTGGGTTTCTGCGCCAAGGGCGAGGGCGGCGCGTTCGTGGAGAAGGGCCGGACCGGGCTCACCGGCGAGCTGCCGGTGAACACCGACGGCGGCGGCCTGTCCGCCTGCCATCCCGGGATGCGCGGGCTGTTCCTGCTGGTGGAGGCGGTACGCCAACTGCGCGGCGAGGCGGGCGAACGCCAGGTGCGCAGGGCGGGCGGCCGGCTCCCGGAGCTGGCGGTGGCATCGGGGACGGGCGGCTGGTTCTGCTCGTCGGGGACGGTGGTGCTGGGGCGAGGGTGAGGGTACGGGGCTCCGTGGCCGGCCGGGTCACACCGGGACGACGGTGAGGGCCCCTCCAGCCCCTTGGAATCGGCCGCGTTGCGCGTGTAGAGCGGCAGCCCCCTGACCGAGGCGATGGACGCGATCATCAGGTCCATGCGCCGGGGCCGGGGATCATGCCGGGCGGCGATCACCAGCGCCACCAGGCTCCCGTAGCGGGCCGCGGCCTCCCCGTCGAAGGGAAGCGGCTCGAAGTCGGCCACCGAGGCACCGAGCTTCTCCATCCGGGCCACCCGCACACCGGGGTCTCGGGCCATGGCCACACCCTGCTGGAGCTCGGCCATCGTCACGGCGGTGAGCGCCGGGAGGACGGGCAGATCCTCCGCACGCGGCAGATCGAGGAACCGGCTCGCCCGCCCCGTACCGGGCGTGCGCTGCAATGGGGGCATGACCGACGCACACCAGAGCTTCCTGGACCTGCTCCATGCCCAGCGTGTCTGGGAAGTGGAGCTTCCCGGCTTCGATCCGGCCGCCGCGCCGCCGGCCCCGCTCGCTCTCTTCCACCGCTGGTTCGCCGAGGCGGTGGCCGCCGGGCAGGCGGAGCCGCACACCATGTCGCTGGCCACCACGGACGCCGAGGGGCACCCCGATGTGCGGACGCTGATGCTGCACGACGCGGACGAGCGCGGCTGGCACTTCGCCACCCACCGCACCAGCGCGAAGGGCCGCCAGCTCGCCGCCCGGCCGTACGCGGCGCTCGGCTTCTACTGGCCGGCGCAGGGCCGGCAGGTGCGGGTGCGGGGGCCGGTCACCGCATGCGCACCCGACGAGAGCCTGGCCGATCTGCACGCCCGCTCGACCGGTGCGCTGGCAGCCGCGCTGACCGGCTCGCAGAGCGAGGTGCTGAGCTCACTGGAGGAGCTGACCCGCACCGCCGACGCCGCCTGGGAGCGGGCGCGGGCCGAACCGGACGCAGAGGTCGCGACCTGGACCCGGTACGTGGTCGAGGCACGGGAGGTCGAGTTCTTCCAGGGCGACGCGGCGCGCAGGCACGTACGGCTGCGCTACCGCAGGCAGGACGCGCACTGGACCCGGGAACTGCTCTGGCCGTAGGACCTCCGGCCCACCCGTGCCCGTACGGAACCTGCCGTACGGGCACGGCCCGGCGGCCCGTCAGCCGAGGCTGATCGCCTGCACCGGGCAGACCCGGGCGGCCTCCTTCACCGTGGCGCCGTCCAGGGCCTCTTCGTAACCGGGCAGCAGTTCGCTGAACCCGTCGTCGTCCTGGGTGAACACCTTCGGTGCGGTGAGCGCGCACTGGCCCGCACCGATGCACCGGTCCTTGTCGATACTGATCCGCATTCCGGCAGAGCCTTCCGGTCGCATTCCGATCACCATGTTCCGATCACCATGTCACGGGTAGTTCGAGCAGCCCCTGAATGGTGTCACCGGGCTTGAACGGGATTTCTTCAGCGGGTACCGCGAGCCGCAGACCGGGAAAACGGTCGAAAAGCGCGGGCAGTGCGATCTCCAGCTCGGCACGGGCCAGATTCTGGCCCAGGCACTGATGGACCCCGAAGCCGAAAGCGACGTGATTGCGCGCGTTCCGCCCGAGGTCCAGTTCGTCCGGGGACGGATAGACGGTCTCGTCCCGGTTGATCACCGACGTGGTCAGGACGACACCGTCCCCCGCACGGATGGTCACCCCGCCCACCTCGATGTCCTCGACGGCCACCCGCGAGATTCCGTCGGCGATGGACAGGAAGCGGAGCAGTTCCTCGACCGCCGAACCCATCAGGCCCTCGGACTCGCGCATCCGGGCGAGCTGATCGGGATGCTGGAGCAGCGTGAACGTACCGAGCGAGATCATGTTCGCGGTCGTCTCGTGCCCGGCGACGAGCAGGATCTGGGCCAGCCGCACCAGCTCGACGTGGTCCACTCCACCGGTCTCCAGCTGCTTGACGATGAGCTCGTCGAGCAGCCCTTCGCCGGGGGCGGCCCGCTTCTGCTCGATCAGCACCCGGAAGTAGTCGTCGAGCTCGTCCCGAGCCGCCTCGACATCCGCCGCCGCCGGACCGCGGAGCAGCTTGCGCGACTGCGCCTCGAAGAACTCGTGGTCCTCGTAGGGCACCCCGAGCAGGGCACAGATGACCATGGACGGTACGGGCAGGGCGAAGGCGTCGACCAGATCGGTCGGCGGGCCCTGCTCGGCCATCGCGTCGAGCAGCCGGTCCACTGTCTCCCGGATCTGCGGCCGGAGCGCAGCCGTCCGCTTGACCGTGAAGCTCGGGATCAGCATCCGGCGCTGGGCGTTGTGCTCCGGGTCGTCGACGCCGAGCAGCTCGACGCGGCGCAGCTTGCTCGAAGCCAGCCGCTCGGCGAAGAACGGGAACGCGGGGTTCTCCCGGTCGGACGACAGCCGCTGGTCCACCAGGAGCGAACGCGCCTCGGCGTGCCCGGTCACCAGCCACACCGTGCGGCCGTCGAAGAGCCTGGCGGGAGACACGGGCCGCTGCTCCCGGTGCTCGCGATATCCCGTCGGCGGGTGGTAGGGACAGGTGCGGTTCTGCGGAAAGGAGACGGTCTCGGCATCTGCCATGACGGACCTCGCAAAGAGAGGGGGGAGTCCTACCGATCTCCACTCACTAGATGCCTGGGGCACCTAATGGGTCCAGGTGGTGTTCGGCCAAATGTCCTCGGGGAGATCCATTTTCCGCCCGCCGGGCCGAGCGAGCATTTCGAGCCACCCGGTTGCCTACGCGTTCCTTGTGAAAGGGGCAAGATGGAAGGCATCAGGGTGACTGGAGGCGAAAATGAGCCGAGCCCTTTCCCGCACCCGCACGGGCACCCGTTCCCGTTACGCCCCGGACAGCGGGCTGACCACACGCATGGTCGGCACCATGTTCCTGATCGGCCTGTTGTACGTGGTCCTGGTCGGCGTACTGCTCGCCGTGCTGCGCGGCGCCTGGCCGATCGTCCTGATCTTCGTGGGCGGCATGTTCATCGCGCAGTTCTGGTTCAGCGACCGCATCGCGGCGTTCAGCATGGGGGCCCGTGAGGTCACCCCGGAGGAGGCGCCGGAGCTGCACGGCGCCGTCGACCGGATCTGCGCTCTTGCCGATATGCCGAAACCACGCGTGGCCATCGCGCGGAGCGACGTGCCGAACGCCTTCGCGACCGGCCGCAGCGAGAAGACCGCGCTCGTCTGCGCCACCACCGGGCTTCTGCGCAGACTGGAGCCCCCGGAGCTGGAGGGCGTGCTCGCGCACGAGATGTCGCATGTCGCACACCGCGATGTCGCCGTCATGACGATCGCCTCGTTCCTCGGCGTGCTCGCCGGCGTCATCACCCGGGTCGCGCTGTGGGGCGGGCTCTCCCGCAACAGCCGCAGCAACGACCCGGTCGGCATCGCGATCATGCTGATCCCGCTGGTCAGCGCTGTCGTGTACGCCCTGAGCTTCCTGCTGACCCGGCTGCTCTCCCGCTACCGCGAACTCTCCGCCGACCGTACCGCCGCCCTGCTCACCGGCCGCCCCTCCGCGCTCGCCTCCGCGCTGACCAAGGTGACCGGTCAGATGGCCCGCATCCCGACCGAGGACCTGCGCAAGGCGGAGCCGTACAACGCCTTCTACTTCGTCCCTGCGTTCTCCTCCAAGGAGAGCCTGAGCCGGCTGCTCTCCTCCCACCCGACCCTCGAACAGCGCCTGGACCAGCTGGCCCGCATCTCCGCCGACCTCGCCCGTCCGTGAGCAACGCCCGAAGCGACGCCCGGAACAACGCCGACGCGACGCCCGGAGGAACACCCTCCCCGTCCCCGCAAGGAGCGACGCCCCATGGGTCTTCTCGACACCATCCTCGGCCGCAGCAAGCCGGTCCGCCCCGACCTCGACGAGCTCTTCGCCGTACCCTCCGCCGCCCTCACCCTCCAGGCGGGCGCGGGCTTCACACCGACCGGTCTCGGCTCGGTCTGCTTCGCGGGCGTCGAGGGCGGCGCCTTCGCCCGCCTCCAGCAGGACGTACGCGAGCTGCTCGACGCCGACACCGGCCGCGGTGGCCTCCCGGTGGAGTTCAGCCAGGACGCGTACGGCTACACCTGGCTGCTCTCCCGCCGTCCGGCCGACGACACCGCCACCCTGGTCAACGACCTGCACGCGGTCAACACCCTGCTCCAGGACGGCGGGTTCGGCCCGCACCTGCTCTGCTCGCTGGTCGGCTTCCGGGACGAGCGGGACCGGCCGCTGGCCCTGGTCTACCTCTACAAGCGCGGCACCTTCTATCCCTTCGCCCCGCTGCCCGGCGGCGGCGAGAAGCGGGACAACCAGCTGGAGTTGCAGGTCAGGGCGGCACTCGGGGACGACCTGCGGATGGAGAAGGACCTTGCCCGGTGGTTCCCGGTGTGGGGGGCTCCGGGGCTGTGACGCGGGAGGGCCGGACAGGCACTGACCGAACAGGCCGTCCGGGGCTGTGACGCGGGAGGGCCGGACAGGCACTGACCGAACAGGCCGTCCGGGCCGCAGCGCGCTGCGCCACCACTGGGATCCAGGGCTCCCCCGCCCGTATCATCGCTTCCATGACTGCTGAGCCCGCCCGTTCCGCCGCCCGCATGCGTGCTTCGGATGCCGATCGCGAAGCGGTGGTAGAGCAGTTGCGCGAGGCGGCCGCCGAGGGCCGTATCGACATGGACGAGCTGGACACCCGGCTCGGGCAGGCGCTCTCCGCCAAGACCTACGCCGAACTGGCGCCCCTCACCGAGGACCTGGTCCCCATCGAGGTGGCCGCCGGCGAGCCGCTGGTCCTCAAGGGCGGCATGCACGGTGTGACGCGCTCGGGCGTCTGGAAGGTCCCCCCGGTGATACACGCCAAGGGCGGCATCGGCGGCGTCCGGATCGACTTCACCCGCGCCGAGTGCCGGCTGCGCGAGATCGCACTGGAAGTACGCGGCGAGATGGCCGGGGTGAAGATCGTGATCCCGGAGGGCTGGACCGTGCACACCGACAACCTGGACCAGGGAATCGGCGGCCTGAAGGACAAGACCACCGAAGCGCGGACCCCCGGCGCCCCGCTCCTGCGGCTGACGGGCTCCTGCGGCATGGGCGGTGTGGTCGTACGCCACCCGAACTTCCTCGAACGACGCAAGCTGCGCGCCATCGAATCCTGAGAGCGCGCCCGGCGAAGCGCACTCAGCAGTCTCCGGGGTGGAAGACCGGAACGGCCTCCTCCCCCTCCTCCTGACGGAAGCCCACCCGCAGCGCCATGCCGATGGCGAGAGCGGACTCCTCGCACCCCACGATCTCCGTCATCATCCGCGGCCCCTCGGCCAGGTCGACCACCGCGGCGACATACGGAACGCGGGCGCCGAACGGCGGCAGGTCGTTGCGGTGGACGACGGACCAGGTGTAGAGCGTGGCGTCCCCGCTCGCCGGCTCCCAGGCGACGTCCTCGCTCCAGCAGTGCGGGCAGAACTCTCGCGGGTAGTGGTGCGCGCGTCCGCAGGCGCGGCAACGGCGCAGCAGCAACTGCCCCCGGGCGGCGGCGTCCCAGTACGGGCGGCTGAAGGCGTCGGGCTCGGGGAGGTCGAAACGTACGGCGGCCGCGGTCACAGGAAGAGTCCGATCGCTTCGTCGAGGGACCAGGTCTGCCAGGACATCGCGAACAGCGCGACGAGCGAGATGAGCGCCATCATCGTGTTCTGCCCCTGCTCGGCCCAGTCGTGGATCATCAGCACCAGATAGAGAAGGTTGAGGAGGAGCCCCGCGACCAGTGCGACGGGGGTGAGGAAGCCGGCGATCAGGCCGAGCCCGAGGGCGAGTTCGGCGTATACGACGATGTAGGCCATGACCTTGGGGCGCGGGGCGACGATCCGCCGGAATCCGGTGCGCACGGCCGCCCAGCGGTGCTTGCCCGCGACGTCCGCGGCCCAGGCGATGCCCGTGCCGCGCTCGAACCAGCCCTTCTTGTCCTTGTGCCGCCAGCTCTCCAGCCACCACAGGCCGAGGCCTATCCGGAGAACGGCGAGCCACTCGGCTCCGCCGAGCCAGATCGTCTGCATGGGGCCTCCCATGGCCTCCCGTTCGCTGAACCTGACGGTACGTCAGTTCACCCGATGGTGAGCGAATCACGCAAGAGGCATGCAGGGAGCACCCAGGAAGTGCGCAGGAAGTGGCCATAATTCGGCAAATGGCTTAGAGGTCGCGCGCATCCTCTTGAACGCGTGATCAATTCGCAATCGATTCCGGTCTTGACCGAGACCCATCAACCGGGTGCGCGATTACGCTCCGAACCATGCCCGACAGCGCCCCTACCGCCGGTAGCTCCATATCGGCCCAGACCGGCCTCACCGAGAACCGGCCCGTATACGTCATCGGTGGCGGTCCGGGCGGTCTCGCCGCCGCCGCGGCCCTGCGCGAGCTGGGCGTACGAGCGGTCGTACTGGAGAAGTCCGGGAACGTGGGAGCGTCCTGGCGCCGTCACTACGACCGGCTGCACCTCCACACCACCCGGCGCCGGTCGGCGCTGCCGGGGCTCGCGATGCCTCGCCGGTTCGGGCGCTGGGTGTCCAGGGACGATGTGGTGCGCTATCTGGACAAGTACGCCGAGCACCATGAGCTGGAGGTGGTGACGGGCGTCGAGGTGTCCCGGGTCGACCGCGCCCCGGACGGCAGGAGCTGGCAGCTGACCGCGACCGGCGGCCGGATGCTGACCGGCCGGGCCGTCGTCGTCGCCACCGGCTTCAACCACACCCCGCGCATCCCCGACTGGTCCGGACTCGACTCCTTCACCGGCGATCTGGTCCACGCCTGCGAGTACCGCAATCCCGCCCCGTATGCGGGCAAGGACGTCCTGGTCGTCGGCATCGGCAACACGGGCGCTGAGATCGCCGTCGACCTGGTCGAGGGCGGGGCGTCCCGGGTACGGATCGCCGTGCGCACCGTGCCGCACATCGTGCGCCGCTCGACCGCGGGCTGGCCCGCCCAGTCGACCGCCGTCCTGGTGCGCAGGCTGCCGGTCCGGCTGGTCGACCGGGCCGCGGGCCTGATGGCCAGGGTCGCCGTGCCCGACCTCGCCGCGCAGGGCCTGCCGCGCCCGGACACGGGCCTGTACTCACGGGTCAAGGACGGCGCCATCCCGGTGCAGGACGTGGGGCTGATCGACGCGGTGAAGCGCGGCCGGGTGGTGCCGGTGGCGGCCGTGGAGTCGTTCGACGGGGACACGGTCGTGCTGGCCGACGGCGAGCGGATCACCCCGGACGCGGTGATCGCGGCGACCGGCTACCGGCGGGGGCTGGAGGGCCTGGTCGGCCACCTGGACGTACTGGACGCCCGGGGCCGGCCGGTGGTCCACGGCGCCCGCACCCCCAAGCAGGCTCCCGGCCTGTACTTCACCGGCTTCACCAACCCGATCAGCGGCATGCTGCGCGAACTGGCCCTGGACGCGAGGAAGATCGCGAAGAGGCTGGCCCGCCGGGGCTGAGGCCGCGTGGGCCGCCGCTTGCCGAATGGGTCGCCGCTTCCGGAAACGACCGGCATGCCGATACCCGTACGCGCCGTCGCGCACCGGCCGTTGACCGCCGACGCGCGGGGCCCCTGCGCCTCGAAGCCCGCCATGCCGGCTGCGGTGAAGCGGGCCATGGCGTAGTCGTCCTCATCCGCCAGGTCAGTGCGGCTCCGCCCCCGGGCTGGTGCCGCGGCAGACAACGTTCGCCCCGTCGCGCAAACGTTGCCTGCCGCGGCACCAGGTGTACCCGGCCACCCGCCGACCGCGAACGAGTGCGATCGAGCGGAGAGAGCTGACGTGGTGCGGGGCCACTACTGCCAGGTCGCCGTGTCGGGGTCGATTCCGTGAGCGCGAGCGGCCTCGTCGATGATCTGCCGGAACCAGGAGGCCAGCCCGGCACGAACGCCGTCGTAGTGGGCCGCGAAGCCCGGGTCGGACTCGAACATTCGCCCAAGACACACCTGCATCTGCCGCGTGAGCGGGAAGAAGTTCGAGAAGACCTCGCGGTGGCGCTTGACGAGCGCGTTCGCCTCCGGACTGCCCGGAGCGACGCCCTGGTCCAGCGCATCGCCCAGATCACGCTGGAGCGTGGACATCGCCTCGGAGAGAGTCCGCCACTGTTCGCGCGTGCGGGAGGCGGAGCGTTCGGCGAACTGCGCCCACTGCGGGGAGTCTCCCCAGACGACGCGGGCCTGTCCCGGTCCGCGCGGATCCCAGTCCGGACCGAACGTTGCCGACTGCTCTTCGTCGCTCAGGAGGATTCCGCGTTCGTGTGCCTCGGCCATCCGTTCCAGGCGTTCGTCGAGCTGTTGCAGGTCGTGCATCCGCTCGGCGAGCTGGGAGCGTTGCTCACGCAAGGTGGCGCCGATCTCGGTGGTCGCGTCGTCGAGAACCCCGCGGATCGCATCCAATCCGAGGCCGATCTCTCGATAGGCGACGATCCGGTGCAGCCGCTGCAGGTCCGCGTCGGTGTAGCGGCGGTACCCGGCCGCGGTGCGGACAGATGGCGACGCCAGGCCGATCTCGTCCCAGTGGTGCAACGTGCGGACGGTCACCCCCAGGAGCTCGGCAGCCGCGCCCACCGTGAGACCGCCGTCGAGCTCGGGATCAGTCATGAACGCCATTGTCGCCTTCACCCATTGATTTCGGGGCGACGATCCCGACCGATTCGAGATCGCGTGCCTCCCGGCTGCCGGGAACGAGGCGCTTCGCGGCGGTGAACACGACCCGCGCCCGCTCGGGCGTGATCACTTCGATGTCGCGAGTGTTCCACGGAGTGTCACGCGGGCCGGTAACGCTATCGGCAACGAGTCCACGACACGCCTCGACGAGCTGATCGACCTCGCTCAGGACACACGAGAAACTCACGCTCATCGCCGGCACCTGTGTCTGCGCGGAACCACCCTCCGCCGGGACGAGCAACACGTCCTGGAACGCCCACCGGCGCAGGTGTACCACCTGGCCGGGAATGCTGAACAACTCGAAGAACCCGAGCCCTCGCACCCAGAAGTCCGTGGACACGGCCAGATCCGACGTCGGAATCGTCACGAACGCCGGCATTCCGTAGATGCCGTGAAACGGCTCCGGCGCAACCGCATCCGGCCCGGGAGTGGGCACGGGGCTCATCTCAAACGCGTTGAAGAAATCGCTCATGCACCTCATCGTTGACCCTCACGCAACGTGAGGGTCAACCCCAGCAGCAGATGCACCGACCTCTTGGCCGGGTACACCCACCAGGCGGCCTCCTTCAGGTCGGATCGGCACTCGCGGCAGCGGCCCGGCTCGGGGGCGCGGAAGGCCCGGTCGCAGCCGTCGCAGTTCTGCAGGGGGCTCGGCGCGGCGCGGCCACTTCGACCGGGGCGGTGGGCAGGGGTGGCGGCAGGAGGGTGGTGAGACGGTGAGTGAGCAGGCCCGCCGGACGTGCCGGCGGTTCTGGCAGGTCCGCGACGAGGGTGCGGCGTACGCCGATGCGGGGGTCGTCGACTCGTCGGCACCCGGCTCTCGTCCAGCCTTTGCCTGCACACCCATTCCTGACGAGCCGTCAGTTCAGTAACCTGACAGAGCGTCAGCTTTTGGCTGGCCGGGCACGATCACCCGACGGACCTAGAGCAGGAGTGGGCGGAACGATGCTTGGATCGACTCACGGCACCCTCACCACCGACTTCCGCGCCAGGGTGGTGGCCTGCGGCGAAGAGCCGCACGCCGCCGTCCACAGCATGACGGTCGATGCCGCCACGGAGTGCGTCCTGGACGTCAGCGGCCGGCCGCTGCACGCGGCCGTACCGGACCTGGACCGGTTCTTCCGGCCCGGGTCCGTGGCCGTCGTCGGCGCGTCCGACACCGAGGGACGGCCCAACACCGGCATCACCCGGCAGCTGATCGGCTGGGCCGAGCGGGTCGGGGCACGGCTGTATCCCGTGCACCCCACCAGGAAGTCCGTGTTCGGGCGGGCTTGTTCTCCTTCCGTCGCGGAGCTGCCGGAGCAGGTCGATCTGGCGGTGCTGCTGGTCGGCGATCCGCTCCCGGTGATCGAGGAACTCGCGCAGGCCAAGGTGCGGTTCGCGGTCGCCTTCGCCTCCGGGTTCGCCGAGACCGGGGAGGAGGGCGCCGCCGCCCAGGCACGGCTGGCCACGGCGGTGGAACGGTCCGGGCTGCGGCTGCTCGGGCCGAACACCAACCTCAACGCCTTCGAGAAGTTCCGGGACGATCTGGACGGGCCGGCCATCGCGCTGATCACCCAGTCCGGCCACCAGGGCCGCCCCGTCTACACCCTTCAGGAGCTGGGTGTGCGGCTCTCCCACTGGGCACCCACGGGCAACGAGGCGGATCTGGAGACCGCCGATTTCATCTCGTACTTCTCGCAGCGCCCCGAGGTCGGGGCCATCGCATGTTATGTGGAGGGGCTCAAGGACGGGCGCTCCTTCCTGCTGGCCGCGGACCGGGCGGCGCGGGCCGGGGTCCCGGTCGTGGCGGTCAAGGTGGGGCGTACGGAGACGGGGGCCAGGATGGCCGCGTCACACACCGGCAAGCTGACCGGCGCCGACCAGGTGGTGGACGCGGCGATGCGGCAGTTCGGTGTGATCCGGGTGGACGGGCTCGACGAGCTCCAGGACACCGCGGCGCTGCTCGCGCGGGCACGTAAGCCGCAGGCCGAGGGGGTCGTCGTGTATTCGATCTCGGGTGGCACGGGCGCGCACTTCTCGGACCTGGCGACCGGGGCCGGGCTGAGCCTGCCCACCCTCTCCGAGGCGAAGCAGCGCGAGCTGCACGAGTGGATCCCCGGCTATCTGAACGTGGCGAATCCGGTCGACAACGGCGGTCATCCGGTCGGCGACTGGCGCGGCCGGAAGATCATCGACGCGATACTCGCCGACCCGGACGTCGGAGTGCTGATCTGCCCGATCACCGGCCCCTTCCCCCCGATGAGCGACAAGCTCGCGCAGGACCTGGTGGACGCGGCGGAGACCACGGACAAGCTGGTGTGCGTGGTGTGGGGCTCGCCCGTGGGCACGGAGGAGGCGTACCGCACGACGCTGCTCGGCTCGTCCCGCGTCGCCACCTTCCGCACCTTCGGCAACTGCATCACCGCCGTGAAGGCCTACCTGGACCACCACCGGTTCGCCGCCTCCTACCGCTCCCCCTTCGACGAGGCGCCCCGCACGCCCTCGCCCTCGTTCCGCAAGGCGCAGGCACTGCTGCGTCCGGGCCACCAGCTGAGCGAGCACGCGGCGAAGCAGCTGCTGCGGGCGTACGGAATCCGCGTACCGCGCGAGCAGTTGGTGACCAGCGCCGCGGCGTCCGTCCGGGCCGCGGGGCTGGTCGGCTACCCGGTGGTCATGAAGGCGTCGGGCGCCCGGCTCGCGCACAAGACCGAACTGGGCCTGGTCAAGGTCGGGCTCACCTCCGCGAGCCAGGTGCGCGACGCGTACCGCGAACTGACCGACATCGCGCGGTACGAGGGCGTCGAGCTGGACGGGATCCTGGTCTGCCAGATGGTCGAGCGGGGCGTCGAGATGGTCGTCGGCGTCACTCAGGACGCGCTGTTCGGGCCGACGGTGACGGTCGGTCTCGGTGGCGTGCTGGTCGAGGTGCTGCACGACGCGGCGGTGCGGGTGCCGCCGTTCGGCGAGGACCAGGCGCGGTCGATGCTGGGCGAACTGCGCGGCCGGGCACTGCTGGAGGGCGTGCGCGGAGGTCCGCCGGTGGATGTGGACGCGCTCGTCGAGGTCGTGCTGCGGGTGCAGCGGATGGCGCTGGAACTGGGCGACGACCTCACCGAACTGGACATCAACCCGCTGATGGTGCTGGGCCGGGGGCAGGGCGCGGTGGCGCTGGACGCGCTCGCCGTCTGCCGCTGACCGGTCGTTCCCCAGCCGGCCGCGCCGCCGTCGGCGCCATCGCCCGACCCACCCGACCAGGAGCTGCCTCATGCCGTCCTCCCCCGAAGACATCACCGAGTCCGCCGACCCGCTCCACTCATGGGTACTGCACGCCACCGACAACGGCGTCTGCTGGATCACGCTCAACCGTCCCGAGGCGATGAACGCCGTCACCTGGGAGCAGCGGGAACGCGTCATCGGCCTGCTCGCCGAGGCCTCCGCCGACCCGGCGGTCCGGGCCGTCGTCCTCACCGCCACCGGCCGCGGTTTCTGTGCGGGCGCCGACCTGCGCGGTGCCCCGGCGACCGGCGAGCGGGTGCCGGGCGATGTGGCCCGTACGATCCGGCTCGGCGCGCAGCGGCTGATCGCCGCGGTCCTGGACTGCGAGAAGCCCGTCGTCGCGGCCGTCAACGGCACGGCGGCCGGCATCGGCGCCCACCTGGCGTTCGCCTGCGATCTGGTGCTGGCCGCCGAATCGGCGAAGTTCATCGAGGTGTTCGTACGCCGGGGTCTCGTGCCCGACGGCGGTGGCGCGTATCTGCTGCCGCGGCTGATCGGCCCGCAGCGCGCCAAGGAGCTGATGTTCTTCGGCGATTCGCTCCCGGCGGCGGAGGCACAACGACTGGGGCTGGTCAACCGGGTCGTACCGGACGGCGAGTTGGCGGATACCGCTCGGGCGTGGGCGCAGCGGCTGGCCGAGGGGCCGACCCGCTCGATCGCTCTCACCAAGCAGCTCGTCAACGCGTCGATGGACGCCGACCGCGCGACGGCCTTCGCCGCCGAGGCCATGGCCCAGGAGATCAACATGACGACGCAGGACGCCAACGAGGGCGTGGCGAGCTTCGTGGAACGGCGGGCGCCGAAGTACCGGGGGATCTAGGGCGTGTTTCGCCCTGTCACGCGGGTGACAGGGCGCTGGTGTCCAGGTCGAACGGACGCGCACTGGTCATGTCGGCATCTCCTCCCGCTCAGCCGCTCCGACCACTCAGAGCAACGGCCCGCAACCCGGTGCGGTCGCCATCGGGTGCGCTCACCCCGGGCCGTGCGGCTGAGGGATTCCCGGGCGCGGTACTGCTCCTCGCGGGCGCGGTTCATCTCCAGGACCATGCCGAACGACCGGCCGCCGAGGATCAGGCGGCGCGGTGGGTCCGGCAGGGCGGCCAGGCGCAGGAGCGCGGGGGCCGCCTCGCTCGGGTCCGGGCCCGCGTCGTCGCCCCACATCTCCGTCAGGCGGGTGCGTCGTCGTGGGCGGGGTCGGGAGCGGTCGCCGTGGTGTCGGAGGTGAACAGGCCCGTGGCGTAGCCGCCCATCTGCACGACGGTGACCTTGATCCCGAACTGCTCGACGTGACTTTCGGCAGTGTCGGGGCGCTCGGCGGCTGCGTACGGTCGTCCGGGTGGAGAGAGTGATGTCGATCGGTGCGGTCCGGCGAACCCTTGTCGCGCCGGGGAATCTTCTGGCCGTCGGCGCGGCGGTCTGTGTCGGGCTGAGCGCGGTCAGCGCGTGGTGGGCGCTGCCCGCTGCCGCGGCGGCGTTCTTCGCGGGCCGGGAGCCGGGGAGGACCGGGCCCGTGGTCCTCGTGCTCGTCGCGTTGGTGGCCGGCGGGGTGGTGGCGGTGGCCCTGGTGCCGTCCTGGCTGCTGATGGCGGGGCGGTACGTCGCGGTGGTGGCGGTGGCGGCGATGCTGCCGTGGTTCGCGGGGCGCTTCTGGCGCCAGTACCAGGAGCTCGTCCGGGCGGGCTGGGAGCGGGCGGCTCGGCTGGAGCGCGAACAGCAGCTCGTCGCCGAGCAGGCCCGGTCCCGCGAACGGGCCCGGATCGCCCAGGACATGCACGATGTCCTCGGGCACGACCTCAGTCTCATCGCCCTGTCGGCCGGCGCCCTCAAGCTGACCCCCGGACTCGACGAGGCGCACCGGGCCGCGGCCGGGGAGATCCGGGCCCGCGCGGCGGCGTCCGTGGAGCGGCTCGGCGAGGTGATCGGCCTGCTGCGCGAGGAGACGGACGACGAGCCGCCGCAGCCGCCCGGCACCGGCATTCCCCGGCTGGTCGAGGAGGCCGCGGCCGCCGGGCTCGCGGTGGGCCTGCGGGTCGAGGGGGACGCCGGCGCCCTGCCCGAGTCGGCCGCACGCGCCGCCCACCGGGTGGTCCAGGAGGCCCTGACCAACGCGGCCAAGCACGCGCCGCGGGCGCCGGTGGAGGTGCGGGTGACGCACACGGCCGAGGCGACGACGGTACGGGTGGAGAACGGGCCCGCCCCCGCACCGGCCCGCGCCGAGGACGTACCGGGCACCGGGCGGGGGCTGATCGGGCTCGACGAACGGGTGCGGCTGACCGGTGGCACCTTCACCCACGGCCCGTACGGGGGCGGCTTCGCCGTCACCGCACGGATTCCGCACGCCCCGCCCGCCCTCCGGCCGCCCGCCGCACCGCGGCCCACCCCGCCGCCCCTGCCCCCGGAGCACCGGCACGCCCGCAGCCGCGCCCGCCGGGCACTGGCCCTCGCGGTGGTGCTGCCCCTGGTGGCATGGGCGGGGCTGAGCGGAGCCCTGATGGCCTGGGACATCCGCTCGGCCCAGCTCTCCGTGCTGGACCCCGGCGACTACGCCCGGCTGCGGGTGGGACAGGATCGGGATGCGGTCGAGCGGCTGCTGCCCGACCGGGAGACCACGCAGCGGCCGGTGGCCGGGGAACCGGAGGGAGAGGGCATCGGATGCGCGTACTACGCGATGACGGCGGACCGCTTCGACGACCGGTCCGGGGACGCCTACCGGCTCTGCTTCCGGGACGGCCGGCTGATGTCCAAGGAGGCCCTGACCCCATGAGCGCGCCCCACGCAGAAGGAACGGTGAGCGGACGGTGATCCGGGTGCTGATCGCCGACGACGAGCCGATGATCCGCGCGGGGGTGCGCTCCGTGCTGTCCACCGACCCGGACATCGACGTCGTCGCCGAGGCCGCCGACGGACACGACGCCGTGGAGCTGGTACGCCGCCACCGCCCGGACGTCGCCGTGCTCGACATCCGGATGCCCGGGACGAACGGCATCGAGGCGGCGGCCGAGATCCGGCGCACCGTGCCGCGGACGGGGGTCGTGATGCTCACGACCTTCGGCGAGGACGACTACATCCTCCAGGCGCTCGGAGGCGGCGCCGCCGGTTTCCTGATCAAGTCGGGCGAGCCCGAGGAACTGATCGCGGGGGTCCGCGCGGTGGCCGACGGGGCCGCCTATCTGTCACCGAAGGTCGCGGCGCGGGTCGTCGCCCATCTCTCGGCGACGGGTGCGGGCGCCCTGGCCGGCCGGCGCACCGCCGCCCGGGAACGGGTCGGCGCTCTCACCGCCCGGGAACGCGACGTACTGGCCTTCCTCGGCAGCGGGCTGTCCAACGGGCAGATCGCCCGGCGGCTCCATCTGGTGGAAGGGACGGTCAAGGCGCACGTGAGCTCCATCCTGGCCCGGCTGGGCGTGGACAACCGGGCCGCCGCGGCCGTCGTCGCCCACGAGGCCGGAATCGTCGCGCCCGCGCAGCCGCCGCTCGATCGCTGACGCCGCACTCCGGGCGAGCGGCAGGAACGCGAGCAGTACGGCCGCCACCACCGAGGCCCCCAGGACCGCGCCGGCCAGCACGTCGTGCGGATAGTGCGCCCCCACCGCGACCCGCAGCAGGGCCGCCACCGCGCCCACCGGCAGGGTGACGGCGGCCAGGCGCGGGCGCAGCACGGCCAGGCCCACCGCGAGGCCGGCGGCCAGGGTGGCATGGTTGCTCGGGAAGGACCAGTCGCCGGGCGGCGGGCACTCGGCGGCCGTCTCCGCGATGCCGTGCAGGGCCCGGCAGGGGCGCTCCTCGTCCACCACCAGCTTCGTCGCCTCACTGACCGCGTACGCCGTCACGGTGCCGATGCCGGTGAGCACGGTGCCGGCGGACATCCGGGTGTCCCCCCGGCGTACGGCGCTCCACCAGGCCCACACCAGCAGCAGGCCGAGGACCACCAGGGTGCCGTCGGTGGCCGCCTCCAGCAGCGGTCCCGTCCAGGAGGGCGCGTCGGCCACCGCCCGGTTCACCGAGCGGTAGACGGAGGCCGAGGCGCCGTCCGTCACCTCCACGGCACGGTCCGTACCCAGTCCGCCCGGGGCGAGCGCCAGGACGGCCGCCGCCCCTGCGGCCAGGGCGGCGCAGGCGAGCAGGGGCCTCGGCTGCCCGGTCCGGGTTCTGCTTCCGGTTTCTCGTCTCATGGGAGGTGAACCTAGGGGCGGCGGGAGGTCGCGGACCCGGGCCGAACGGCAGGGTTCACCCCTGACGATCGTCAGGGGTGAACCCTGCTCGCGGGACTGCTGCCCGGCGTCCGCCGCTCCCGGCCCTGCGCGCGGTGCGCCTCGCCCGGATCGCCTGGTCCCAGGCAGGGCCATGCACCCTCCGCGCACCGGCATGTTCAAGCTGCCGGTCCACGCGCCTTCCCATCTGATGGAGTGTCAGCTCTAATCGAAGGATGATGGGACACGCAGGCATGGCCGCCATCGCCGTCCGGTACCTCAGGTCCGTCGGCGCCGCCACCACCGCCGGACCGGCACCGGTCGATCCGCTGCCGCGCCCGCATCTGCGAGCCGTGGCCGACGGTGAGCGGCCGCCCGTGGACCCGGGCGAATTCCGCCGCGTGCTGGGGAGCTTCGCCAGCGGCGTCACCATCGTCACCGCGCACGACCCGGACGACGCGCAGGGCCCGGCGGGCTTCGCCTGCCAGTCGTTCGCCTCGCTCTCCCTCGACCCGCCACTGGTCACGTTCATGGTCGCCCGTACGTCGACGACCTGGCCGCGCATCGCACGCGCCGGGGTCTTCTGCGTCAACATCCTCGGCGCGGGCCAGGGCGCGCTGTGCCGGAGCTTCGCGGTGAGCGGCGCGGACAAGTTCGCGGGGGTGGCGTACGCACCCGCCCCGGTGACCGGGTCTCCGCTGCTGGACTCCGTACCGGCCTGGGTCGACTGCCGCATCCAGGCCGTCCACACCGGGGGCGACCATCTGATCGTCGTCGGCCGGGTGGAGGCACTGGGCGCGGTGGACGAGGCCGATCCGCTGCTGTTCCACCGGGGGGTGTTCGGGCGCTTCGGGCCCCTCGACGGGTGAGCGCGCGGTGAGCGCGCACCGGGGCCCCACCCCGTGACACACGCAGCCCGAAGGGCCCGTCGTCGGCCGGGCCCGACGACGGTGTCCGACGGCGCCTTCACCCGGCGGATCCCAGTGCCGTCGGCGCCGCCGTCGCACACAGCGCCCCCGACGCGTACCGGACCACGTCGTACGAGCCAGCGGTGAGGGGTCGGGGCGCTCCCCTCGGCCCGGTCCACCCGGAGGGCGGGCTCACCGGCGAACCGGCCGCCGCACCTTCCGCGCCAGGAAAAGGGCCTGAGGGGCGCCGCCCGGGGGGGGTCAGAACACCAGCACGCCCCGTGCCACCCGGCCGTGGTGCGCGTCGTCCGCCGCCTTGGCGAAGTCCTCCACCGGGTAGGTGGCGGTGACGAGTTCGTCCAGGAGCAGCCGGCCCTCCCGGTACAGCTCCGCGTAGAGCGCGATGTCGCGCTGCGGGCGCGAGGAGCCGTAGCGGCAGCCGAGGATCGACTTGTCCAGGTACATCGACGAGACGAGGAACGAGGCCTCCGCCGTCGCGGCCGGGACGCCCAGCAGGATCGCCTGGCCGTGCCGGTCCAGCAGGTCGATCGCGGTACGGATCAGTTCCGTACGGCCCACGCACTCGAAGGCGTGGTCGGCGCCGCCCGGCAGAATCTCCCGCACGCCGTCCGCCGAGGTCAGGAAGTGCGTCGCGCCGAACTGCCGGGCCGCCGCCTCCTTCGCCGGGTTGGCGTCGACGGCGACGATCGTCAGCGCGCCCGCGATCCGGGCGCCCTGGATCACATTGAGCCCGATGCCGCCGGTGCCGATGACCACGACCGTGTCGCCCCGGTCGACCTTCGCCCGGTTGAGCACGGCTCCGACGCCCGTCAGCACCCCGCAGCCGATCAGGGCCGCGGAGGTCAGCGGGATGTCCGCCGGGATCTTCACCGCCTGCACGGCCTTGACCAGGGTCCGTTCGGCGAAGGCCGAGTTGGACGCGAACTGGTACAGCGGCTTGCCGCGCCGTACGAACGGCTGCCCCGGCATCCCGATCGCCTTGCGGCACATGGTCGGGCGCCCCCGGTCGCACTGGGCGCAGGCCCCGCAGTTGGCCAGTGTGGACAGCGACACATGGTCGCCGGGCTTCACATGGGAGACGCCCGCGCCGACCGCCTCGACCACGCCCGCGCCCTCGTGCCCGAGCACCACCGGCGACGGGAACGGGATCGTCCCGTCGATGACCGAGAGGTCGCTGTGGCACAGCCCGGCCGCGGCCACCCTCACCAGCACCTCGCCGGGGCCCGGACCGCGTATCTCCAGATCGTCGACGACCTCGGTCCGCTTGCCGTCGAAGACGACGCCTCTCATCTCGGCTCCCTCGGTAGGCCGAGCACCCGCTCGGCGATGATGTTCCGCTGGATCTCGTCCGAGCCGCCGTAGATGGTGTCGGACCGGGTGAACAGGAACAGGCGCTGTGCCTCGTCGAGTCCGTACGGTTCCTTCGCCGACCAGTCGTCCGGGCCGACGGCCGCCGCCGCGCCCCTGACCTGCACGGCCAGCTCGCCCAGCCGCTTGTGCCAGCCGCCCCAGAGCAGTTTGGCCACGCTGGGCGCGCCGGGGTCGCCGGTGGAGCCGAGGGTGCGCAGGGCGTTCCAGCGCATGGTCCGCAGCTGGGCCCACTGGTGTACGAGGCGTTCGCGCAGGACCGGGTCGGTGACGGCGCCGCTGTCGACGGCCGTGCGGACCACCCGGTCCAGTTCGGCGGCGAAGCCGATCTGCTGGACGAGCGTGGAGACGCCGCGCTCCAGGGCCAGCAGGCCCATGGCGACGGTCCAGCCGTTGCCCTCGCCGCCGACGCACTCCTCGGCGTGCGCCCCGTCGAAGAAGACCTCGTTGAACTCGCTGGTCCCCGACATCTGACGGATCGGCCGCACCTCGATCCTGCCGGGCTGGTCCATCGGCACGAGCAGGAACGACAGGCCGTGGTGCCGGCGGGAGCCCGGCTCCGTACGGGCCAGCACGAAGCACCAGTCGGCCTCCTGCGCGAGCGACGTCCAGATCTTCTGCCCGGTCACGCGGTGGCCGCCGGTGCTCCGGTCGGGCACCGCGGCCGTGCGGACCGCGGCGAGGTCCGATCCGGCGTCCGGCTCGCTGTACCCCTGGCACCAGAGCGCGTCGCCGCGTGCCACGGCGGGCAGGAAGCGGCGCTGCTGTTCCTCGCTGCCGTAGGCGATCAGGGTCGGGGCGAGGAGGTTCTCGCCGATGTGGCCGACCCGGGCGGGGGCGGCGGCGCGGGCGTACTCCTCGGCCCAGACGACCTGCTGGGTGAGGGTCGCACGGCGGTTGCCGTGACCGGCGCCGTGGCTCTCCCAGCCGAGGCCGACCCAGCCGTCGCGGCCCAGTTCGCGCTCCCAGGCGCGGCGGACCGCGAAGCCCTCGTGCTCGCTGCCGGGTCCGCCGGTGCCGGCCGCCGCCGCGTACGCGCCGACGAGGTGCGCTTCCAGCCAGGCACGGGCTTCCTCGCGGAAGGCGGTGTCGTCGGGGCCGAAGCTGAAGTCCACGGTGCCTCCTGACCGTTGCCGCTCGCCGTCCAGGGCCTCACGCGTTCGGCCGGGCCTTCGCCGCCGCCGCCGCGGCCATCTCCTCCAGCCGGGCCAGCATCGGCATCGGGTCGGTGCCCACCGTCCCCGGCAGGAAGTCCGCGATCCGTTCCGGG
Source organism: Streptomyces sp. NPDC001880 (assembly GCF_053594575.1). Taxonomy (NCBI): domain Bacteria; kingdom Bacillati; phylum Actinomycetota; class Actinomycetes; order Kitasatosporales; family Streptomycetaceae; genus Streptomyces; species Streptomyces sp. NPDC001880. The sequence goes on along the minus strand of NZ_JBSFET010000013.1, from coordinate 101,946 downwards.
GTCCACGCCCCCTCCACGTATCCGGCCCGCAGCTCCCTCGGCTGGGCCCAGACCGCGATCTTCGGCCCCGCCACCGTGTACACCTGGCCGGTGATCTTCTCCTGGCGGGCCCGGTCGCTGAGCAGGTAGACGACGAGCGCCGCCACGTCCTCCGGCTCGCCGATCTCCTTGAGTTCCATGGGGACGTTGGCGGACATCCGGGTGCGGGCGACCGGGGCGACGGCGTTGGCCGTGACGCCGTACTTGTGCAGGCCGAGCGCCGCGCTCCGGACCAGCGAGATGATCCCGCCCTTCGCGGCGCTGTAGTTGGCCTGGGCGACGCTGCCCTGGTGGTTGCCGCTGGTGAAGCCGATCAGGGTGCCGCCGCCGTCCTGCTTGCGCATCACCGCCGACGCGGCCCGGAAGACGGTGAAGGTGCCCTTGAGGTGGGTGGCGACCACCGGGTCCCACTCCTCCTCGGACATGTTGAACAGCATCCGTTCCCGCAGGATCCCGGCCACGCAGACGACCCCGTCGATCCGCCCGAACCGTGCGAGCGCCGTGTCCACGATCCGCTGTCCGCCGGCCATCGTGGAAATGTCGTCGGCGACCGCCACCGCCTCGCCGCCCGCCGCCTCGATCTCCTTGACGACCGACTCGGCGACCTCGCTGCTCGGCTCGCCGCCCTCGATGGAGACGCCGTAGTCGTTGACGACGACCCGCGCCCCCTCGGCCGCCGCCGCGAGCGCGACCGCCCGCCCGATGCCGCGCCCGGCACCCGTCACGGCCACCACCTTGCCTGCCAAGAAGTTCCCCATGCCCGGCCCCTTCCCGCGGTTTCTGACGGACCGTTAGATTTTATGGGCCATCAGGTCCACGAGCACAAGCCCCAGGAGGCGCCATGTCACTGCCGGCCGAGTTCCACGACATCGCGAAGCGGGTCAACAACTGGGGCCGCTGGGGCGCCGACGACGAGATCGGGACGCTCAACCTGATCACCGACGCCGTGGTGCGCGAGGCCGCCGCCACCGTCCGCAGCGGTCTGCGGATACCGCTCGCGCTCCCCCTCCGGCAGGACGGCGTACAGAGCGGGCTGATCCCCGGGCGGATCAATCCGCTGCACACCATGGTCCAGATCAACCAGGAACTCTTCGGCCCCGGCACCGTCGCCACCAGCGACGACACCGCGGTCCTGAGCCTGCAGACGGCCACCCACTGGGACGCCCTCACCCATGCCTCGCACTCCGGGAGGATCTACAACGGCCGCCCTGCCGCGACGATCACCGCACACGGCGGCGCGGAGTTCAGTGGGATCGACAAGGCCCCGCACATCGTCTCGCGCGGGGTTCTGCTGGATGTGGCGCGCGCCCTGGGTGCGGACCGGCTGCCCGGCGACCACGCCGTCACCCCCGAGGACCTGGAGGCGGCCGAGGAGCTGGCGGGGGTACGCGTCCGGTCCGGCGACATCGTGCTCGTACGGACGGGGCAGGTGCAGGTGTTCCTGGCGGGCGACAAGCACGCGTACGGCTACCCCTCGCCCGGCCTTTCGGTCCGGACGCCCGAGTGGTTCCGCGCCCGCGATGTGGCGGCGGTCGCCAACGACACCCTGACCTTCGAGATCTTCCCGCCGGAGATCGACGATCTGTGGCTGGGGGTGCACGCGCTGGACCTGGTCGAGATGGGCATGCTCCAGGGCCAGAACTGGAACCTGGAGACGCTGTCCACAGCCTGTGCACAGGAGCGGCGGTACGCCTTCCTGCTCTCCGCGATGCCGGAACCGTTCGTCGGCGCGACCGGTACGCCGGTGGCGCCGGTCGCGATCCTCTGACCGCCCGGAACGACTGCTTTAACCTTTATGCAAGTGCTTTAACCTTTATGCAAGATGTGTCGCAGCGCGCGAAACCTTGCGCACATCGCGGTCCGCCTCGCCCGTGCCCTGCGCGCCGAAGTGCGAGGGCAGCTGGATCAGCGGCGCGCCCCGGTCGACCTCGCACCAGATGCGCTTGCCCGCGCCCTCCGGCTGCCAGCCCCAGCGGTCGGCGAGGCCGTCGACCAGCTCCAGGCCCCGGCCGTTGGTGTCCTCGCCCGCTGCGTGGCGCGGCTGCGGCGGGCGGCAACTGGCGTCGGCCACCTCGACCCGGACGGTCCCGGCCACACCCGCCGCGCCGGTCAGGCCGAACAGCATGCGCAGCACGGCCGGACACCCGGTGTGCACCACCGCGTTGGTGACCAGCTCCGAGATCAGCAGGATGAGCGTCTCGGCCAGCGGCTCGTCATCCCGTATCCCGGACCCGACCAGTCTCGACCGGGCCCATCTACGGGCCCGCCCGACCTCCGCGGGATCCGGCCCGACTTCCAGCTGAACCTGAAGCACCTGCACCGCTCACACCATCCGAACCGGCGGACACATCGCCTCGCGCCTCCTCGGGGTCACGGAACGTGACTCCCCTGCGAGACAGCATGGTTGACGTACAGTCACCGCAACAAGCGCTTCGGGCATATTCCAGCGCGAAGGAGTACGCGTGATGCATACTGTGCGACGCACGTTGCGGGGAGTCGAACAGAGGCGCACGCAGGCGGCCGCGGAAGCCGCCTCCCGGGCACGTCCGACGCTTCTGCCTGGACAGCGAGCAGAGCGCCTCTGCCGGGCCGGAGTCACCGCACGGGCAACACCCGGATCGCCCGGTTCCAGTTCCTGTCGCATCCCACGGAGCGTACCCGAGCCCGGCGCCGACTCCGCCCCGTGACGGACTACGTGATGGGCGCAGGAAGGCGCCCGCGCCCATCGACTGCACTGCGTAACTCCGCAGCGTGAAGCTCACGGCGCTGCCTGTCACCTTCCCGCGTCAGGCGTTGCCCCGCTTCCGGGCGCCGGAAGCCTGCACGGAACCCGTCCGGCTTCAGCACAGGTCCCCCGCAAGCACCTCCTCGGCCGCCGCCGCCGTCAGCCACTGCCCGGACCGCAGCCAGGCCCGCTTGAGGTGCAGATGTACGTCGGACTCCCAGGTGAAGCCCATGCCGCCGTGCACCTGGAGGCAGTCGCGCGCATTGCGGACCGCCGCGTCGTCGGCGAGCAGTTTGGCACCCGCGATCTCGACCGGGTCCGCGGTCACGGCCGCCGCGTACACGGCGCTGCGGGCCAGTTCGGCGCGGACGAGCATCCCGGCGCACAGATGTTTGACCGCCTGGAAGGAGCCGATGGGCGCGCCGAACTGTTCGCGCGTACCGGCGTGTTGGACCGCCATCTCGGTCGTCCGGGCGGCGCTGCCGAGCTGTTCGGCGGCGGCGAGCAGGGCGCCCTCCTCGCGCAGCCGCCCGGCCCCGGGCAGCTGCTCGCCCGCCTCCACCGGGTCCGCGACCCGCCACAGGGGCGTGAACGGGTCGGCCGACCGTACCGGGCCCGCCGCGTCCCGTACCGGTGCGGCGTCCCGCAGCGTGCCGACCGAGGCCCGCGTCGCGTCCCCCGAGGCGAGTACGAGCAGCGCGTCCGCCTCCCCCAGGTGCGCCACCGGCTGCCCCGCGTCGAGCACGGCGACCACCGCCTCACCGCGCGCCGCGCCCTTCACCGAACCGGCGGCGAGATGGGTGGCGATCAGCGGCCCCGGCAGCAGCGAGCGCCCCGCCTCCTCGAAGAGCAGGACCGCTTCGGGCAGCCCGAGACCGACACCGCCCTCCGCCTCCGGCAGCCGCAGCGCGAAGAACCCGGCTTCGCCGAGCTCCCGCCACAGCGCCCGGTCGACGCCGGTACCGGCGTCGAGCGCGGCCCGCATCCGGTCCCTGCCGAAGCGCCCGGCGAGGAGTTCGCGCACCCCCGCCCGCAGGGCCCGCTGGTCGTCCGAGAGCTGGAAGTCCATGAGTGCGTCAGCGCCCCTTCGGCAGGCCGAGTATGCGTTCGGCGACGATGTTCCACTGGATCTGCGAGGTGCCGGCGGCGACGGTGTACGAGAGCGAGGAGAGCCGGTCCAGGACCCACTCCCGGTCCAGGTCCGCACCGTCCGCGCCGAGCACCTCGGCCGCCGCCTCGTACAGCTCCTGGCGGGCGTGCGAGTAGCGCAGCTTGAAGACCGAGCCGCCGGTCCCGGGCACGCCGCCGCCCCCGGCCCGCTGCGCCTCGCTCACGTTCCACTGGGTGAGCCGCCACAGCGCCCGGAACTCGGCGTTCAGCCTGCCCAGCCGGCGGCGCAGGACCGGGTCGTCCCAGCGTCCGGTGCTCCGGGCCTCGGCCGCCAGTGCCGCCAGGGTGCGGCGGCAGGCGACGACCTCGCCGACGAAGGCCGTGCCGCGTTCGAAGGAGAGGGTGACCATGGTGACCCGCCAGCCGTCGTTCTCCGCGCCGACGCGGTGGGAGACGGGCACCCGCACCTCGTCGAGGAACATCTCGGCGAACTCGGTCGACCCGGCGAGGGTGCGCAGCGGGCGGACGGTGACCCCGGGGGCGTCCATCTCCATCGCGAGCCAGCTGATCCCGCGGTGCCGGGGCGCCGCCGGGTCCGTACGCACCAGCAGCTCGCACCAGTCGGCGACCTCGGCGTGCGAGGTCCAGATCTTGCTGCCGCTCACCACGTAGTGGTCGCCGTCGCGCACCGCCCTGGTCCGCAGCGCGGCGAGGTCCGACCCGGCCTCGGGCTCGCTGAACCCCTGGCACCAGATCTCGTCGCCGCGCAGCACCGGCGGCAGCCAGCGGGCCCGCTGCTCCGCGGTGCCCTCGGCGGCGATCGTCGGGCCGGCGTGCAGCAGCCCGACGAAGTTCGCGCCGACGTACGGGGCCCCGGCCCGTTCCGTCTCCTCCAGGAAGATCAGGTGCTGGGTCGGGGTCGCGCCCCGGCCGCCCGCGTCGACGGGCCAGTGCAGGCCCGCGTAGCCCGCGTCGTACAGCATCCGCTGCCAGGCCGTGTCGTACGCGCGGCGCCCCGGCCAGTCGTCGGGGCCGGGCTTCGCCGGCAGACCCGGGAGCACGGCGGCCAGCCACTCGCGCAGCCGCGCCCGGAACTCCTGTTCCTCCTCCGTGTACGCGAGGTCCATCGCGGGCCTACTTCTCGCGGTCCCGGTCCAGGTCCAGACCGAGCATCCGGATCGCGTTTCCGCGCATCAGTTTGTAGACGGTCTCGTCGTCCAGCCCCTTGACGTGGTCGAGGGCGACCTCCTTGGTGTGCGGGAAGGTCGAGTCCACGTGCGGGTAGTCGGTCTCGAAGGTGGCGTTGTCCCGTCCGACGACGTCGAGCGAGGCGACGCCGTGCTTGTCGCGGAAGAAGCAGCAGAAGATCTGCCGGTAGTAGTACGTGGACGGCGGCTCGGGGATCAGACCGCGCACCCCGCCCCAGGCCCGGTGCTCCTCCCAGACGTCGTCGGCGCGCTCCAGGGCGTAGGGGATCCAGCCCATCTGGCCCTCGCTGTAGGCGAGTTTCAGCCGGGGGTACTTCACCAGGACCCCGCTGAACAGGAAGTCCATCATCGAGGCCATGGCGTTGTTGAAGGAGAGGCTGGCCTGCACGGCGGGCGGGGCGTCCGGCGAGGCGGCGGGCATCTGGGAGCTGGACCCGATGTGCATGTTGACCACCGTGCCGGTCTCCTGGCAGACGGCGAAGAACGGGTCCCAGTAGCCGGTGTGGATCGACGGCAGTCCGAGATGGGTGGGGATCTCCGAGAAGGTCACCGCCCGCACCCCGCGTGCCGCGTTCCGCCTGATCTCGGCGACGGCCAGGTCGATGTCCCAGAGCGGGATGATGCAGAGCGGGATGAGCCGGCCGCCGCTGTCGCCGCACCACTCCTCCACCATCCAGTCGTTGTAGGCGCGCACGCAGGCGAGCGCGACCTCCTTGTCGTGGGCCTCGGCGAAGGTCTGGCCGCAGAAGCGCGGGAAGGTGGGGAAGCAGAGGCTCGCCTCGACGTGGTTGAGGTCCATGTCCTTGAGCCGCTCGGCCGGGTCCCAGCAGCCGGGTCGCATCTCCGCCCGGGTGATCCCCTCCAGCGTCATGTCGTCGCGGTCGAAGCCGACGGCCGCGATGTTGCGCTTGTACGGGAACTTCAGGTCCTCGTAGATCCACCAGTCGGTGGGCGGGCCGTCCGGGTCCATCGTGATGACGTACTTGCCGCCCGTGTACGCCAGCTCGCCGATGCCCGCGGTGAGCGGCTGCGGACCGCGCTCGCGGTACTTGGCGGGCAGCCAGGTCGAGAAGAGGTGCGGCGGCTCGATCACATGGTCGTCGACGCTGACGATCCGAGGCAGTTCCGTCATGGTGTCCCCTTCGGCGCACACATTTCTGATGACCCGTCAGATTGACGTCGACCTCAGGCTAGCCCCGCACCCCTGGACCGACAAGGCGCAGCGCTCTACGCTCTCCGCACTATCTGACTGTCCGTCAGCTGTGAGGGGTTCGCCGTGACCGAAACCGCGCACGCCCTGGGTGCATCGGGCACCTTCTGGGAACTCGTAGAACGCCGGGCCGGCCTGACCCCGGACCGCCCGTTCCTGATCCAGGACGACCGCACCCTGACCTTCGGCGAGCTGCGCACCCGCGGCGAGCGGGTCGCGGCCGGGCTGTGGGAGATGGGCGTGCGGCCCGGCGGCGTCGTCGCCTGGCAGCTGCCGACCCGGATCGAGACGGTGCTGCTGTCGTTCGCGCTGACCCGGATCGGGGCGGTGCAGTCGCCGGTCATCCCCTTCTACCGGGACCGCGAGGTGGGGTTCGCGCTGCGCGAGTCGAAGGCGGAGTTCTTCGCCGTACCGGGTACCTGGCGCGGTTTCGACCACATCGCGATGGCCGGACGGCTGGCGACGGACCGGCCGCCGGTGGTGTTCGAGGCGTACGCCTCCCTGCCGGACGGCGATCCGTCGGTGCTCCCGCCGCCGCCCGCCGACGGCACGGCGGTGCGCTGGATCTACTGGACCTCGGGCACCACCTCCGACCCGAAGGGGGTGCTGCACACCGACCGCAGCCTGATCTCGGCCGGCTCCTGCCTGGCCCACGCGCTGCGTCTGTCGGCCGACGACATCGGCTCGATGGCGTTCCCCTTCGCCCATGTCGCCGGGCCCGACTACACGGTGATGCTGCTCCTGTACGGCTTCCCCGCGGTCCTCTTCGAACACTTCGCGATGCCGGACGCGCTGGAGGGCTACCGCCGGCACGGGGTGACGGTCGCGGGCGGCTCCACGGCGTTCTACTCGATGTTCCTGACCGAGCAGCGCAAGGCCCCGGACCGCAGACTGATCCCCACCCTGCGGCTGCTGGCGGGCGGCGGGGCACCGAAGCCGCCGGAGATCTACCACGCGGCGGTACGGGAGATGGACGTCCAGCTCACCCACGGATACGGGATGACCGAGGTCCCCATGATCACGATGGGCGCCCCCGACGACACGGTGGAACACCTCGCCGAGACGGAGGGGCGGCCGCCCGCGGGCATGGAGATCCGGATCACCGACGAGGACGGCAAGCCGCTGCCCTGCGGCACGGACGGCGAGGTGCGGCTGCGCGGGGAGGCCGTCTGCGCGGGCTATCTGGACCCCGCGGCGTCCACGGCGGCGTTCGACGCGGAGGGCTTCCTGATCACCGGCGACGTCGGCCATCTCAGGGAGAGCGGGCATCTGGTGCTCACCGGGCGGCTGAAGGACATCATCATCCGCAAGGGCGAGAACATCTCCGCCAAGGAGATAGAGGACCTGCTGCACCGTCACCCGGACGTCGGGGACGCGGCGGTGATCGGGCTCCCGGACCCGGAGCGGGGCGAGCTGGTCTGCGCGGTCGTGGAACAGCCGACGGGCGCAGCGCCGCTGACGCTGGCGCAGATCACGGGGTATCTGCGGAGCGAGGGGCTCTCCGTGCACAAGCTGCCGGAGCGGCTGGAGGTGGTGGCGGCGCTGCCGCGCAACGAGGCCCTGCGCAAGGTGCTGAAGTACCGGCTGCGGGAGCAGTTCGCCTGACGGGAGGGGCGGGGCGGCGCCCCGCCCCTCCCGGCCCTACGCGTCCGGGGCGAACACCGTGAAGTAGTCGGCGAACGCCGACACCGCCTGGTCCTCGGTGATCGTGCCGTCCTGGTCCGCGTCCAGGGCCCGTGCCGCGAGCTGTGCCGTCCCGGCGTCGGCACCCAGCACCCGCAGCACCCGCTCCACGGCGGGGACGGAGGCGGCGCTCCGGTGGTCCCGGTCCGCCACGGCGATCGCCGCGCGCAGGAAGGGGCGGGCGATCTCCGCGAAGCGCTGCGGGTTGTCGCGCAGCCGTTTCACGGCCCCGCCCACGAACTCCTCACGGGTGACGCGCTGGTCCCCGTCGACATCGGCGATGCCCGCCATGCCCTGCCAGAACGCCTCGGCCCCGGTGTAGAGCGCCTGGCCCTCGTCGCAGCGCGCCGTCGTGCCGAATTCGGCGAGCAGACGGGCGGCGGCGGCATTGAAATCGGCGCGATCGATGTATCCGTTGCCGTCCTGGTCGAAGGCGGCGAAGCGGAAGGCGATCTTGCGCTCGTACTCTGCGCTGTCCATGCGGGGAGCGTACGACGCCGGGAGGCGTCACGTGTCAATTACTCGCTCCGCCGATGTCACGAACCGGCCATCGCGCCCCGGTCCGGTCCGCCGCGCCCGGGACGGCCTCACGCGGAGAGCGGCCGGGACCGCTCGTCGACGGCCGCGTACCGGTCGGGGTAGACCTCGAAGAGACGGCGTACGCCGAGGGCGGCGAGGACCCGGTTGACGTGGGAGCCCTCCTCCGCGCCCCGGGCCGGCAGGATCAGCCGCAGCCGGCCCCCGCAGGAGCGCATCAGCCGGCGGGCGGCGATCAGCACGCCGACGCCGCTGGAATCGCAGAACAGGACCTCGGAGAGGTCGAGCACCACGTCGTGGCGGCCCTCGGCGACCGCGTCGTGGACGGACTGGCGCACGGCGGGCGATGTCACCAGATCCAGCTCGCCGCGTATGCGCAGTACGGTCCATCGGCCCTGCACGCTCTCGGCCACTCTCAGCGCGTTCCGGGAATGTTCCTGGGTGAGCCAGGGGGCATGGATGGTTGCGGCCCGGGGGCGGTGTCCAGGAGGACAAGGTTTCCTCACGCGACTGGCCCTCTCACTCCGGGGATTCCGGCGATCCGGAAGTTTCCGTTCCTTCTCGCGGCTGCCCCGGCCGCACCGCTGTGAAACACCGGGCGACCTGTCAGGACACAACGGGATTCGGGCAGAAGTCATCACTTCGACTCGAATTCCATCGATGCTTGCGGACGCATTCCCTACCATGCCGGGCCTCTTCGCGGGCGTACTTGCCACAAAGAGACGTGCATCTTCGGTGCCGCCGACTACATTCGGTGTGACGAGGGGAACAGGGCTGGGGGTCGCATGGCTGGAAACGCACCACCTCGCTGGGACCACAAGATGCAGCAGCGGCTGGCACGCGGTGAGGCGGCTGCTCTCGGCGAGCTCTACGACCGGTTCGCCTCGCTCGTGCACAGCCAGGCCCACCGCATGCTCGACGACGAGACCGCCGCCGACCTGGTGACCCGCGAGGTCTTCGGCTACGTGTGGGAGAACCCCGACGCCTACGACCCCCAGCAGGGCTCGATGCGTTCCTGGGTGACCCGGCTCACGCACCGCCAGTCCGTGCGGCGGCTGCGCGAGGAGGACGGCCCGCGCGACGACGCGGACGAGGACGGAACCGGTCTGGAGGAGCGGGTGCACCGGGCCACGGCCGCGGCACGGGCCGACTACATCGTCGCGTCCATGCCCGCCCCGCTGCGGGCCGCACTGGAACTCGCGTACATCCAGCGCCGGGACTACCGGCAGACCGCGGCCGACCTCGGGGTCACCGAGGACGAGGCCCGCCGCCGGCTCCGGCTCGGGCTGCAGTTGCTCTCCACCGCGCACACCCGCCCGCTCGAAGGGACGTCGCCGCCCGGATACGGACGGCCCCTGTGACCGGCGACGACCCGAACGGACGCGAGGACGGCGGACGCGACGACGAGGTGCGGGGCGCACGGCGCATACCGGCACCACGGTCCGCCGCGGACGACCTCGACCTCTCCGCCGTCCCGCTGCCGCCCGTCCCCGCGCCCCCGCCCGAGGCGCCGCGGACGGGCCCGCGGCCGAGCCCGGAACCGACCCCGCGGCCGCCGACATCGGAACCGGAAACCGCCGTGGCACCACCGGTCCCATCCGACCCGACGGACCCGCCCGGCCCGCTGGTGCTGGGGCACCGTGTCCTGAAAGCGCTCCTCGGCGCGTGGGCCCTGGCGGCCTGCTCGGCAGCGGAGACCGAGGCCGTCGAGGCGCATCTGACCGAGTGCGCCGCCTGCGCGGACGAGGCCCTGCGGCTGCGCGACGCGGTCGGGCTGCTGCACACCGACCGCAGCCTGGACCTCGACCCGACGCTGCGCACCCGGGTGATCGACGCCTGTCTGAGCCGCCGCCCGGCCGATATCCCGGTGCCGGACTGGGCCTCGCCGTACGACGCGGAGACCGCGCGGCTCGACGCGCTGCTCCGTGACATCGGCGACTCGGAGTGGCACGCCCCGGTCCGGCTGAAGTGGTTCGAGAGCGAGCAGGAGACCACCCGCAAGACCACGGTCGCGGGCGTCATCGGCCATCTCATGGCCGTCGACGGACTGGTCTCCGCCGCGCTCGGCCTCGACACGGCGCCCGGCGACGGCACCCGCGATCCGGACGCCGACTGGCCGCTCTCACCCACCGCACGTACCGAGAAGTACTGGTCGGCGGCGCGGCGACCGCCCACCCGGCAGATCCGCGAGCCGTGGCGCGAGCAGAGCCACACCCTCATCCGCACGGTGTCCTTCGCCGGCCGCAGGGTCTCCGAGCTCTCCGTCTCGTACGGGGACTTCGCCCTGCCGATGCACGACTCCCTGCTGGACCGGGCCTTCGAATGCTGGGTGCACGGCGGCGACATCGCGAACGCGGTGGACTATCCGTACAAGGCACCGTCCGCCGCCCACCTCAACCGGATGATCGACCTGGCGGCCCGGCTGCTGCCCGCCGTACTCGCCGAGCGCCGCAGGGCCGGTCTCGCCGGGCCCGCCCGCCATCTGGTGACGGCCGGTTCACCGGGCCGTTCGCTGCATCTGGAGGTCGAGGGCTCGGGCGGCGGCGACTGGTACATCCCGCTGGACTCCCCGGCCGCGCTCGGCTCCCCCGCGCACACCGTGGCGCAGGTTGCACTCGACGGTGTGGAGTTCTGCCAACTGGTGGCCGGGCATGTGCCACCGGTGGAGGCGGCGGCCGGTCAGCAGGGCGACCGCGAGGCGATCCGCGACGTGCTCTTCGCGGCGGCCTCGCTGAGCCGCCTGTAGCGCCTGGGGCCGCGAGCCCGCCGGAGGCGGCCCCTACGCGAAGATCACCGTCCGGTGGCCGTTGAGCAGGATGCGGCGCTCGGCGTGCCACTTCACGGCCCTCGCCAGCGCCTGGCACTCCACATCGCGCCCGATGGCGACCAGCTGGTCCGGCGTGACGCCATGGCCCACCCGCTCGACCTCCTGCTCGATGATCGGCCCCTCGTCGAGGTCCGCGGTCACATAGTGCGCCGTCGCCCCGATCAGCTTCACACCACGGGCATGCGCCTGGTGGTACGGCTTCGCGCCCTTGAAGCTCGGCAGGAAGGAGTGGTGGATGTTGATGATCCGGCCGCTCAGCTGCTTGCAGAGGTCGTCCGAGAGGACCTGCATGTAGCGGGCGAGGACGACCAGCTCGATGTTCTCCTCGCGGACCAGCTCCAGCAGCTGTGCCTCCGCGGCGGCCTTGGTCTCCTTGGTCACCGGGATGTGCCGGAAGGGAATGTCGTACGAGGCGACGAGTTCGGCGAAGTCCGTGTGGTTGGAGACGACGGCGGCGATCTCGACCGGCAGCGCCCCGATCCGGGAGCGGAACAGCAGGTCGTTGAGGCAGTGCCCGAACTTGCTGACCATCAGCACGATCCGCATCCGGTCCGAGGAGCGGTGGATCTGCCAGTCCATCCGGAAGGAATCGCCGACCGCGGCGAAACTGTCCCGCAGCTTCTCCAGCGTCACCGGGGCGTCCGCCGAGAAGTGCACCCGCATGAAGAACAGACCCGTGTCGTGGTCGCCGAACTGCTGGCTGTCCTCGATATTGCAGCCAGTCATGAAGAGATAGCTCGACACGGCGTGCACGATGCCCTTCTTGTCAGGGCAGGAAAGGGTGAGGACATACTCCTCGGGGGCGGTCTCAGCAGGCTGCGGCGCGGTCATCCCCGTAGCGTGCCACACTCGGCAGCCCTCAGGCCGACCTGGTCAGAATGCGGAGCACGTCGAGGGAGCGCGGCGGCGTGTCGGGGTCCTCGCCGTCGTTGCCGGCGAGCAGCACATGCGCCTCGCGGGCGGCCCGTACGGCCTCCTGCCAGCCCTGGTGCTCCAGGTATGCCGAGACGGGGGCGTCCGCGCCGACCTGGTGCATGATGCGCAGCACCCGGAGCACCGCGACGTCCACGAGGGCGGCCTCGCCCGCGTCGCGGAAGATCGTCCCTATGTATTTCTCGGCGGACCAGTTGTCCAGCCAGGTGTCCTCGACCAGGCGGTACACGGCGTCGGTGACGTCTCCGTACCCCTCCCTCCCGGCCAGCCAGCACTCGTGGTGGAAGACGGGGTCGGAGAGCATGTGCAGCGCCGAGCGCACGTTGCTGCGCCAGCGCCACCAAGGCATGTCATTCAGCGGCATGCCGCCCATGGTGGAGGAGCGACGGCCGCGACGGGAAGAGTTCTCCGAACCTTGCTGCACGGTCATCGATCGTACGTTCCCTTTTCGGCCCCCCCCGCACCGGCCCCTGCAATTCACCCGGATGTCACCGAGCGTTGAGCGGGGCACACTGCGGCGTTACCCCGCGACCGGAAATGTCCATACCCATGACCGGACGGCGACGCCCCACCTCCCCCCGCCCCTACAAGTTCCTCACGAGTACGGCGGCGGCCGGGGCGTTGCTGGTCACCGGCTGCGGCGTGCTCCCTGGGGCCACGGGGGACTCCAGGGAGCCCGTCACCGTCATGACATGGGCCCCCAGCGGGGTCTCGGGACCGGACGCGGTGAACATGGCGGGCATGACCGCCATGGCGCGCACCTATGCCCGCTGGGCCAACGACAACGGCGGGCTGGACGGCCACGAGCTGCGCGTCGTCACCTGCGACGAGGAGGACACCTCGATCGGGGCGGCGAACTGCGCCCGGCGGGCCGTCAAGGAGAAGGCGGTCGCGGTCGTCGGCTCGTACAGCCGGCACGGCTCGGCGTTCATGCCGCCGCTGGAGGCCGCCGGAATCCCCTACATCGGCGGATACGGCGCTTCCGACGAGGAGTTCAGCAGCTACAACTCCTATCCGGTCAACGGCGGCCAGCCGGCCCTGCTCGCCGGCAACGCCCGGCAGCTGGCCCGCAGTTGCGAGCGGGTGTCCGTGGTCCGGCCCGACACCCTGAGCGGAGACGACCAGGCCTGGCTCCTCAGGACCGGGCTCACCGAGGCCGGCCGGCCCGCGCCCGCCGACATCCGGGCTTCGGAGTCGGCCACTTCCTACGACGACGCCGCCGGGCCGGCGCTTGAGGCGGCGGGGGCGGCCGACGGCTGTGTGACGGCCGTGCTCGGGAAGCGCACGGAGACCTTCTTCGACTCCTTCCGGCGGCTCGAACCGTCGTACGGGAGCGGCAGCGTACGGATCTCCTCCGTGCTCGGCAGCGTCGACCAGCCGCTGATCGACAGCACCGGCGGCCGGAACAGCCCGTTCGAGGGGGCCTACATCACCGGCTGGTACCCGGACGCGGGCGACGCCCGCTGGGACGTGATGCGGGACGTGATCCACGAACACGCCTTCGGCGACAACCGGATCGACCCGGACGACACGGGCGTGCAGACCACCTGGATCGCGTTCACCGTGCTGAAGGAGATCGTGGAGGCGATCGACTCCCCGCAGATCACCGCCTGGAAGCTCACCTCCGCCCTCAACAAGGGCACCCCGGCCGACACCGGCGGTCTGACCCCGGTGCTGCGCTGGAGCTTCGACGACGTGCTGGGCTCGTCCGCGTATCCGCGGATCGTCAACACCCGGGTGACGTTCCAGGTGGTACGCGACGGGCGGCTCGTCGCGGACCGGAAGGGCTTCGTGGACGTCACGAAGACCCTGTCGGACGCCAGCGCGAGGATCTGACCGACGCGCTCCGGCGTATCCGCGCGGCGCGGGGCGACGGGTCCGTTCCGGACTCCCCCGCCCCGCCCGGTGTCACAGCTCGGTGGCCGCCCGAGGGGTCAGCCCGTACTTCGACGCGATCGAGTTCCACAGCTTGGAGGCCTGTTGCTTCGCCTTGCTGGCCTCGCCGCTCCGCACGGTGGCCTGCTGCGTCTCGGAGGTCGTACGCGCCTTCCCGTGCTTGCACACCTTCTTGCCGTGCTTGGCCTGCGCGGCCCATGCGGCGTAGTGGTCGTCGGCGGCGGCCGAGGCCTGCCACGCCTCGGTGAGGGAGGCGGTGAGCTGCACGTGGTCGGGCAGCTTGTCGACGGACAGTGCCTCCAGCCGGGTCACCAGATCGCGGCGCTGCTGGGCGGCGCTCTTCAGGTCGGTCACGGCCTGGTCCAGATCCGTGCAGCTCTTGGTCTTCTCCACGGCCCCGATGACCGCCGCGCGGCTGTTGTTGCTGTCCGCGAGCAGCTTGTCGAGCGCCTCGGCCTGCTGCTTCGCGGGATCGGGCGCGGCCTTCGGCGCGGGCTCCCCGCCGGGTGAACTCGCCGCGGCCACCGGCTGCTTGTCGTCCTCGCCCTTGTCGCCGCCGCCGCTCATCAGCGCACCCGCGCCGAGACCGACGACGGCGCAGCCGGCCACGACCGCCGCGATGAGGGTGACGTGCGCCCGCTTCTTGCGCGGCCGCTGCGGCTCCTCGTCCACGGGCCGGTACGGGGGCTGCGGAGCCTGCGGGGGCTGCTGGGCGCCCTGGTACCGGGGCCCGGGGTCGAGATGGGGCATCTGCTGGGTGGCGCCCGCCGGCTCGTCGCTGCGGAACAGGTTGTCGAACTCGGCGGGCGGCTGCCGGTCCCCGGGGGCTCCGGGCCTGATGCCGTACGGGGTGCCGCCGGGGACCGGCGGGATGTGCTGGGTCGCCTCGGCGTCGCCGCCCTGACCGGGCTGCTGCTGGTACGCCTGGGCCTGCTGCTGCGGCACCGAGCCGTCGAGGAACCGGGTCGCCTCCGCGGGGTTCTCCGGCGGCAGCCCGCCCGGCGCGGGACCGCCGGCCACCGGCGCGATGTACTGCGTGGCGTCCCCGCCCGCGCCCGCCCCGGGCCCGGCCTCGGGCGGCAACGGCTGTGCGAAGGACTGCGGTTGCTGCTGCGGCAAGTGGGGCTGCGGGGGCTGGTAGAACTGTGGTTGCTGCGGGGGCGAGTAGGACTGCGGGGACTGTGGTTGCTGCTGCGGCAGGTGTGGCTGCTGAGGCTGCACCGGCGGCAGCGGCTGGGCCTGCGGCATCTGCGTGTGCTGCGGAGCGGGCGGCTGCCCGTATCCCTGCCCCGGCTGCGTCTGGCCGTACTGTCCCTGCCCGTAGGCTCCCGGCCCCTGGGCGGGTGCCTGGGGCTGCGGCAGCGGCTGGGACTGATGCGAGGCGTCCTGGTGCGCCGCCTGCGGCCCCCAGGGCTGCCCCCACGGCTGGCCGCCCGCCGGGGCGGCCTGATCCGCGGGCCCCCCTGGCATCCAGGGCTCGCCGCCACCCGCGGGCAGCACGACACCTTCGTGCGCGGGCCGTACAGCAGGGAGCTGCTGCTCGTCACCCTGTCCGCTCTGCGTCACCGGGACTCCTACGTGTAAACCTACGGAATCGTCGGCTCACGCTATCGGGTGGTTGCCGCCGTTCGCCAAGCGCGTGTTGTCACTCACCAGCCCTTCACAGGCGCTGTAACACTCAGCGCCCTCAAAACGCAGTTAATGGGCGACTTCACGCGCACCACCGGTCAGGCCGCCTGGAGCTCCAGCCGCGCACCGAACTCGCGCACCGCCGCCTCGTCCCCGTACGGGAGCAGCCGCTGCTGCAGATCGTCCAGGTACTCCGCGCCCCGGCTGGAGCGCACCGACCCCAGCAGCTCCATCGCCCGCGTGCCCGTGTGGCAGGCCTGTTCCACCTCGCGCATCTGGACCTGGGCCGTGGCCAGGAGCACCAGGCCGATGCCCCGCCGGCGGGCCCGGGACTCCGGGTGGCCGGCCAGGGACTCCTTCGCCCGGCGCGCGGCGGCCTCCGCCTGACCGAGGTCGCGGTGACAGTGCGCCAGCTCATCCGCGAGATAGGCGTGGTCGAAGTGGGCGATCCAGTCGGGGTCGTCGCCCGTGCCGGATTCGGCCTGCTCCATGGCCGTCAGCGCGCGGCCCGTCACGGCCTGGCAGGTACGGGCGTCGCCGAGCAGGGCGTGGCCGCGGGCCTCCGCCGCGTAGAACATCGCCTCCGTCCTCGGGGTGACCCGCCCGCGGGCGCCCTCCTGCGCGGCGCGGGCCAGTTGGGCGATCTCCCGGGGATTGCCGAGCTGCGCGGCGAGATGGCTCATCGAGGCGGCCAGTACATAACCGCCGTACGCCCGGTCGCCCGCCGCCTGGGCCAGGCGCAGCGCCTGGATGTAGTAGCGCTGGGCGAGCCCCGGCTGGCCGGTGTCGACCGCCATGTACCCGGCGAGTTCGGTGAGCCGCGCGACCGCCCCGAACAGCTGCCGGCCGACCGATTCGCGGTACGCCCCCGAGAGCAGCCCGGAGACCACGCTGTTCAGGTAGTGCACCAGGACCGGCCGCACATGCCCGCTGCCGAAGCGGTGGTCGAGGTCGACCAGCGCGGCCGTCATCGCCCGCACCGCCTCCACGTCCGGCATCCCGACCCGGGACCCGGCGGTCCGGGCCACCTGCGGGTCGGCGCCGGTGATCAGCCAGTCGCGGCTGGGTTCGACGAGCGCGGAGGAGGCGATCGTCGAACCGGACAGGAAGTCGCGGCGGCCGACATCGCTGCGCCACAGCTCGCAGACCTGCTCGATCGCGCCGATCACGGTCGGGGCGAACTGCAGGCCGACGCCTGATGCCAGATTCTTGCCGTTGGCCATCCCGATCTCGTCGATCGTGACCGTACGGCCGAGTTTGCGGCCGAGTGCCTCGGCGATGATTCCCGGTGCCCTGCCGCGTGGTTGCTGTCCGCGCAGCCAACGGGCCACGGACGTCTTGTCGTAGCGCAGGTCCAGCCCGCGTTCCGCGCCGACCATGTTGACGCGGCGGGCGAGGCCGGCGTTGGAGCATCCGGCTTCCTGGATGAGCGCCTGGAGCCGTTCGTTCGGCTGGCGTGCGACGAGAGGCCTGGCTGCCATGTTTCCCCCTGAGGCCGCAGAGATCATTGAGCCGATCACTGCCCGGCGAATACGCGGAAAATGCACAGATTCATAGTGTTCGTCAGGTGCGTCGTGTTCCTTGTCATTCCTGTCGGCATATGACAGAGGCCGACCGTTCCGGACCCGGGCTTCGGCCGCCCGGCGGTTGCACCGTATGTGGCTACCCGCCCCGCCGGGCACCGCCTCACACGCGCCCCCGCCCATGCATCCATGCGCCCCGTGTGCCGGAGCGATGCGCCGCGTCCGCGCCCGACGCGCCCGTAACCCCGGTCGTTGGCCGTAGTTGTGCTCTGCGTGGAAGAGCCCATCGGAGTCGAAGAGCCCGTCGTAGTCACGGAAGCCGCGAAGGTCCCCCGACAGCGGGGCGAACAACTGCTGGACGCGGCGGTGCGGTACGCGGAGGAGCGGCACTGGGACGTGTGCCCGGGGACCTGGCTGGAGGCGGCGGAGGGGACCGAGCGGTGCTCCTGCGGGGACACCGGCTGCGCCGCTCCCGGCGCCCATCCCACCGGCCCCGACTGGGCGGGCCGGGCGACCGGCAGCGGTGCCGCGGCCCGCCGGATGTGGTCCAGGCACCCGAAGGCGTCGATCCTGCTGCCCACCGGGCGCAGCTTCGACGCCATCGACGTGCCGGAGTCGGCGGGCTTCCTGGCGCTGGCCCGGATGGAGCGGATGGGCCTGCGCCTCGGTCCCGTCACCTGCAGCCCCGACCGGCGGATGTTCTTCTTCGTGCTGCCGGGCGCGGCGGCCAAGTCGGAGGAGCTGGTAAGGAAGTTGGGCTGGCGGGCCGCCGTCATCGATCTGGTCGGCCGCGGCGACGGCCAGTACGTGACCGGTCCGCCGACCCGGGTCGGCGGGCGCGGGGCGGTGCAGTGGGCCCGCCGGCCCACCTCCGCCAACCGGTGGCTGCCGGACGCGGAGGAGCTCATCAGCCCGCTCGCCTACGCCTGCGCCAGGGAAGCGGCCGACGCACGGACCCGCCCCCGGCAGAGCCCCCTTTCGTAGGGTGGTCCCGGAAACGGGGCCACCGAAAGGCAGTGCATCATGCAGGACCGGGCAGAGACCGACAGAGCGGCGCGGGCGGGTGAGGCGGGCGGACCGGCCACGCCACCGCCCGCCGTGCGCGTACAGGGGCTGTGGAAGCGGTTCGGGGAACAGACCGCGGTGGCCGGGATCGATCTGGAGCTGCCCGCAGGCAGGTTCATCGGTCTGGTCGGGCCCAACGGCGCCGGTAAGACGACCACGTTGTCGATGGTCACCGGGCTGCTCCGCCCCGACCAGGGGACCGTCGAGGTGGCCGGTCACGACGTGTGGCGCGACCCGGCCGAGGTGAAGAGCAGGATCGGCGTGCTTCCGGAGGGACTGCGGCTCTTCGAGCGTCTGTCGGGGCGCGAACTCCTCGCGTACACCGGCAGACTGCGCGGGCTGCCGGGCGCCGAGGTCGACAAGCGCGCCACCCAGCTCCTGGACGTGCTCGATCTGGCGGGCGCCCAGCACAAGCTGGTCGTCGACTACTCGACCGGCATGCGGAAGAAGATCGGGCTCGCGGCCGCGCTGCTGCACAACCCCGACGTGCTGTTCCTGGACGAGCCGTTCGAGGGCGTCGACCCGGTCTCCGCGCAGACCATCCGCGAGGTCCTTGAGCGCTACACCCGCTCGGGGGCGACCGTCGTCTTCTCCAGCCATGTGATGGAGCTCGTCGAGTCCCTCTGCGACTGGGTGGCCGTCATGGCGGCCGGCACGATCCGGGCCCAGGGCACCCTCGCCGAGGTGCGCGGCGAGGCGTCCTCGCTGCAGAACGCGTTCCTCGAACTCGTCGGCGCGGGCTCCCGATCCGGCGGCGACTCCCTGGACTGGCTGGGCGGCAGGCGATGAGCGTGCTCGACGCCCCCGCGGGGGCCGCGCCCGGACCGGCCGGCACCGGCGAGGGGCTGGTCGGTGTCTTCGTACGGCTGAAGCTGACCCTGCTGCGCAACGGGCTGCGGCAGTCGGCCGGCCGGCGGGCCGCCTACATCACCTCCGTCGTCTTCAGCCTGCTGATCGCAGCGGGCCTGCTGCTCGGGCTGATCGCGCTGCACGGGCACGCCCACGCCGCCTCCCTCGTCGTGCTGCTGGCGGGAGTGGTGGCGGTCGGCTGGGCCGTGATGCCGCTGTTCTTCCCCAGCGGCGACGAGACCCTCGACCCGAGCAGGCTGGTGACGCTGCCGCTGCGGCCGCGTCCGTTGATCGGGGCGCTGCTGGCGGCCTCGCTGATCGGGATCGGTCCGCTGTTCACGCTCTGCCTGGCGGCCGGATCGGCCTTCGCGGTGGCGAGCGGTGCGGCCGGGGCGGTGTTCGCCCTGGTGGCCGCGCCGCTCACGCTGCTGGTGTGCGTCGCGCTGACGCGGGCCGTGGCCACGGCCAACACCCGGCTGCTGACGTCACGCAAGGGCCGCGACCTCGCAGTGCTCAGCGGGCTGGTGATCGCGGTGGGAATCCAGGTCGTCAACTTCGGTGCGCAGCGGCTCGGCCGGGCGGGCGGGCTCGCCGCGCTCGACCCGGCCGCGGACGTGGTGCGCTGGCTGCCGCCCGCCTCGGCGGTCGGCGCGGTGGACTCGGCGTCACGGGGCTTGTACGGGCAGGCTCTCGTACAACTGCTGCTGTCCGTCGCGGCGCTGGCCGCGCTGCTGTGGCTGTGGCAGCGGAGCCTGGCAAAGCTGATGACGGCCCCGGACGGTTCGACCCTGGCCGCCGCCGGGCCGGGCCGCGAGAAGGCAGGCAAGGGTGGCTCCAGGCTTTCCGCGCTGCT
Organism: Streptomyces sp. NPDC001880; assembly: GCF_053594575.1. NCBI lineage: Bacteria > Bacillati > Actinomycetota > Actinomycetes > Kitasatosporales > Streptomycetaceae > Streptomyces > Streptomyces sp. NPDC001880. Next base: position 81,859 of record NZ_JBSFET010000013.1, on the reverse strand, counting down.
GCCCCAGGGACGCACGGGGCCGGTGATGGAGCGCAGTCTGCGGTACATCGCACGCGATCCGAAGACCAAGGCCGCCTGGGTCACGGCGCTGGCGATCGGGCTGATCGTGCCGGTCCTCAACGCGCTCCAGGGCACCGGGTCGATCTACTTCGCCTGCTTCGCCGCCTGGATGCTCGGTATCCAGATGTACAACCAGTTCGGGCAGGACACCTCCGCGTTCTGGATGGTGGCCCAGACGATCTCCTCGACCCGTGACGCCTATCTGGAACTGCGGGCGCGGGCCCTAACGTTGCTGCTGATCACGCTGCCCTACACGGTCCTGGTGACGGTGGTGACCGCCGGGATGCTCGGTGACTGGGGCGATCTGCCGGAGGCCATGGGGCTGTCGTTCGCCCTGCTGGGCGGGATGCTGGCGACGGGCGCGGTGGCGTCGGCGAACTTCCCGTACTCGATCCCGCAGGACGGGGCGTTCAAGAACGTGGCACCGGGACAGGCCGGGCTCGCCTGGATCTCGATCTTCGGCGGCATGATCTCGGCGGGACTGCTCTGCGCACCCGTGATCGCGATGACGATCTGGCTGCATGTCGCCGATCTGGAGCAGTGGCTGTGGCTGCTGCTGCCCGTGGGGGCCGTGTACGGGGCGCTGATCACCTGGGCGGGGCTGCGGCTCGCCGCGCCCCGCACGGCGGACCGGCTCCCGGAGATCCTGGCAGCGGTCAGCAAGGGCTGAGGGCCTGTCGGGCGGACCGCGCCCGCCGCCCGGCCGGAGGTCAACCGGCAGGCCCCCTGAGGGCCTGTCGGATGACCTCGGCCGGACCGCGGGCGCGGTCCGGTGCGTGCGATTCCAAGGCGGAGGAGTCAGGCGGACGGGGTCTCCCTTGCTCGAGCGGAGCCGAGAGCTCGGAGAAGGAGCGTCGTCGACCGACGACAACGCGGGAAGCGTGCGTGCCGGGGCGTGGTCGCCGGGTCCGAGGTCACCCGACAGGCTCTGGGGGCCGCGGTGCGGCTCAGGCCGGACAGGCCCCGGGCCGCCGCCGGACCCGTCCGCATCGCCCTGACGCCCTGTCACGACGGGACGGGCTCGCGGTCGTCCCGGGGGTTCTCGGCGAACTGCTCCAGGAAGGGCTCGACCGCCGCGCGCCAGCCCTCGGGCTGGTCGTAGTGGACGAGATGGCCGGCGTCGGCCACCTCCGCGTACTGCCCGCGCGGCAGTACGCGGACCATCTCCTGGGCCTCCGCCCGGCCCAGCTCGCCGTCGAGGCCGCGCAGGACCAGGGTCGGGCAGCGGACCTGCGCCAGCTCCTCCCAGTGTGCGTCGAACACCCAGGTCGCGCGGGACCTGAGCATCTGACGGCGGGAGAAGACGGGGCGCCAGCCGTCCGCCCGCTCGGCCATCACCTCGGCGAAGAACTCGCCGCGGGCGGGGTTGGGCCGCTCCACCCAGGGGTCGTCCTCGCCGAACCACTTCCGCACATCGGAGAGCGTCGCGAACGGCACCGGCCAGGTCTTGAACCAGTCCTCCCACTCGCGTTGCGAGGCCGCGCCGAGCGCGGAGGCCCGCATGTCGCAGATGACCAGGGCCCGGACCAGATCGGGGCGCTTCGCGGCGAGCTGCCAGGCCGTCAGCGCGCCCATCGAATGCCCGACGAGGGTGACGGGAGCGAGGCCCAGCTGTTCGATCGCCGCCTCGGCGTCGGCAACGTACACGTCACGGGTGAACGGGCCTTCGGCCGGTTTGTCGCTGCGGCCGTGCCCGCGCTGGTCGAGGCCGACGGCGCGGTACCGCTCGGCGAGCCAGCGGGCGGTGGGGGCCCAGTGCGCGGCCCTTCCCATCAGGCCATGGAGCAGTAAGACCCCGGGGGCGCGCTCGCCCTCCGCGCGCCCCTTGGGCGGGTCGGCGAACTCCCAGGCCGCTAGGCGTACGCCGCCGGTCCCGGTCACATCGATGCGCCGCACCATATGTCCTGGCACCCCCTTCTGGTCCTCGATCACCGCTTGATCCACTGCTCGATCACCGCGTGGCCGCGTCACGCCAGACTATCGAACTTGTATTCGAAAACCGGTTCCGCCATCCGACACCGCTCGTTCGAGTGACCGCCGTCAATGATTGACCGCGACGGCGGAGGGGAGATCTTCTCCGGGAGGCGGGCCACTCGGGGATGAGGGCCCGTGGGGATCGACCTCGAGAGCTCGGGGCTCCAGGTCGAAGCGGGGGAGGACAGGCCCCGGCGCCGCAAGGCGCCGGGGCCTTCTGTCTTCCGGGAGGCCGCCGAATCCGGTACGCGGCGACGGGCGGCGGCCCGTTCTCGCGGGCGGCGGTGGGCGATGCGCGGGTACTTGGGCGGACGCTGCCGCGCGGCGCTCGGGCGGCCGGGACCACGGCCAGCACGCTCCGGTACATGCGCCGGACGTGCCGGACGCGCCAGTACGACGGGTGCATGCGCCTGCTCCCTCCCCGACCGCGCGGCCGAGTCGGCCGACACTCTCAGGTACGCCTCAGCCACAGCCTGGCATGCGATCCGTCCGGGCGCTGCAATTCCGGACGGAAAAAGGGAAAGCGGAATGCACACCTGCGCGCCCGCCGACGGCATCCGGCCAAGCCTTGGTACACGGTGACGAAGCGCTCAGCGCTTGCCCACGAACACGTGCGAGGCGACCTCGGCGTCCAGCTCCGCCGCCTCGCCGCTGCTCCCGACCAGCACGCCACCGGGCGACTGGGTCACGCTGACCACGGAGCCGGGCTGCACACCCGCACGCCGCAGCGTGTACATCAGCTGGGCGTCCGTCTGGATCGGCTCACCGATCCGGCGCACGACCACCGTCTTGCTCTCGGCACCCGGGTCGAGCTCGGACAGGCTCACCATGCCCTCGTCGAGGAAGGGATCGGCCTCGGCCTTCTCGCCCAGCTCCTCCAGGCCCGGGATCGGATTCCCGTACGGCGACTCCGTCGGATGACGCAGCAGCTCCAGCACCCGCCGCTCCACGGCCTCGCTCATCACATGCTCCCAGCGGCATGCCTCTGCGTGGACCTGCTCCCACTCCAGGCCGATCACATCGACGAGCAGGCACTCGGCGAGCCGGTGCTTGCGCATCACGCGCGTCGCCAGGCGGCGCCCCTCGCCGGTCAGCTCCAGGTGCCGGTCGCCCGCGACCTGTACCAAGCCGTCACGCTCCATGCGCGCCACCGTCTGGCTGACCGTCGGACCGCTCTGGTCCAGCCGTTCCGCAATCCGGGCGCGCATGGGGACCACGCCTTCCTCTTCGAGTTCGAGGATGGTGCGGAGATACATCTCCGTGGTGTCGATCAGTCCGGACATTCGTGCCCCTCGATGCTGTGACATGAAAAACGTCGTGCGTGCGCTGGCCCTGCCCCAATTCTGACGCATACCGCTGACAACCGTGCCGCACCGACCGAACACCGTGCAGCAAAGCCGCAGGGCCGGTGTTGACAGGTCACTGGTCCAGACCGCAACGTGATCCGCGGCACGGACCCCGTGAACACTCTCCTCTCCCGCCGGAAGGGCCTCCTCGATGAGCGACAGCAAGCTGGCCGGTCAGTTCTTCGACGCAGCGATCGGTCTGCTGGAGCGGGTACGCGACGAGGAGCCCGGCAACATCGCGGCCGCCGGTGCCGCGATCGCCGACGCCGTCGCGGCGGGTGGCCGGCTCTTCGCCTTCGGCGCCGGGCACTCCTCGCTCGCCGCACAGGACGTCGTCTACCGGGCGGGCGGCCTCGCCCTGATGAACCTGCTGGCCGTGCCTGGGACGGTCGGCGTCGACGTCATGCCCGCGACCCTCGGCTCCGCGCTGGAGCGGGTCGACGGACTGGCGGGCGCCGTGCTGGACTCCAGCCCCGCCCGTGCCGGCGACGTACTCGTGGTCATCTCGCTCTCCGGGCGCAACGCGCTCCCGGTGGAGATGGCGCAGCACGCGCGGGCACTCGGCCTCAAGGTCATCGGCGTGACATCGGTGGCGTACGCGGACGGCACCCGCTCCCGGCACGCCTCGGGCGGCTTTCTGCGGGACCACTGCGACATCGTGCTCGACAGCAAGATCGCCATCGGTGACGCGGAGCTGACCCTCGACGGGATCGAGGCGCCGTTCGCCCCCGCGTCGACGGTGGTCACCAGCGCCCTGATGCAGGCGATGATGGCCGCCGCGGCGGAACAGCTCGTGGAGCGGGGCGTGGAGCCGCCGCTGCTGCGCTCGGCGAACGTCGACGGCGGCCACGAGTGGAACGGGCGCGTGATGACGGAGTACCGGGACCGGATCTTCTACCGGCAGTGAAGTCCGGCGGTGAAGTCCGGCCGTGAAGTCCGGCCGTGAAGTGGTGACGGGTGACGGGCCGCGGAACGCACCGTCACCCCGTCGGCGCCAGCACCTGCGCCAGGTCCACCGCCGCGGCCACCCGCACTGCCACGCTCTCCGCGTACAACGCATCCGGACGCTCGAAGGCCGCGCGGTGGGCCGAGCGCAGGAACGTCACCACACCCAGCGTGCGCCCCCTGCTCCGCAGCACCGCGCACAGCGCGTGCACCGAGTCGCCCGGCCACTGCCGCTCCGCCGCCCACACCCCGGCCCCGGGCCCGGTCCCCGCGCTGGCCCGCACCGAACCCGTCCGGTCCACCGCCTGGAGCGCCGGGTGCCCCGCCGCGTACCGCAGCGGAATGGCACCGCCCGCCACCGGCAGGCACGGGCCCGGCTCACCGGACGGGGTCGCCGCCACCCGCACCAGCCGCTCCCCCGCCACCAGATCGACCAGCGCATGGTCCGCGAAGCCCGCCAGCGCGTAGTCCAGATAGGACATCGCCGCCTCCATCGGGTCCTCGCACTCGGACGCCGACCGCGAGGCCCGGTGCAGCTGGTTCGACCGGAACCTCATCCGGTCCGCCTCCTGCGCCGCCAGCTTCTCGGCCGTCACGTCCTGGAACAGCCAGCCGACCCCGAGCGGCGCCGGCTCCTCGGCGAGCGGCGACGCCAACTGCAGAAAGCCACTGCGCCAGCAGCGCCGCCGCTTCCCCTCCGCCGTCCGCAGCGTCACCCACAGCTCGGCGGGCGCCGGTAGTGCGCCCTCGGCGAGCACATGCTGCAACGCGCCCTCCAGATCCTCGACGCCCTGCACGATCAGCTCACCCAGCGGGCGCCCCAGCAGCTTCGTACGGCCGCAGCCCAGCGCTCGGGCCGCATGCGCGTTGACGACCGTCGGCCGCAGATCCGCGTCGACCAGCACCACACCCCAGGACGCGTCCTCGAACAATGCCTCGCTCAACGCGATCGACCGCTCCAGATCGATCTGCGCATGCACCTCGCTGAACACGCAGTACACCCCGGCCGGTCCGCCGTCCGCACCCCGCACCCCGGCGGACTGGGTCCGCACCAGCACCCGCCCGCCGTCCTTGCGCAGCAGCGCGAACTCATGGACCCGGCGGCCCGCCCCGTCCATGGCCGCCATCAGCCGCCCCTGCACCTCACCCGCGTCCGCCGGCCGCACCGCCCACCCGGCGAACCCGCACCGCCCCACGGCCTCCCCGGCGGACCAGCCCAGAATCCGCTCGGCCTGGCGGTTCCAGTGGGTGATCGTGCCGTTCGCGTCGAAAGCGCAGAGCGCGGCGTCCATCCCGTCGAGCAACGCGGCGAGCAACTCGGCCCCGGGCCCCGCCCTCGGCCCCTCGTCGGGCCCGGGCGCCTCGGTCGTTCCACTGCTTGTGGACGCACTCATCCCGTACCCCCCGCAGGACGCATCCGGCATTTCCGCACGTCAGACCATTGAACTCGAAGGTGACCCAGCACACACCGACTTCCCGGAAATCAACCTCCGCATTAATTCGCTTGTGCGGTGCCAGAGACGTTCCTAGGCTGCTGCCAGCGAAGAAAGGAGGTGTTCCGGAAGTGATTTCTTCTCGGACTCGTGAGGTGGCTGCGGGCTGACGCCCGTTGTCGCGCTCTTTGCAGTGCAGGCCGGTCGTCGGCCAATCCCAAGCAGTCACCGACCCGCAGGCTCGCCGGTAAGTCCGGCCGGCTCCTCCGCAAGGAGGGACCAGAGCCTGCGGGTCTCTGCATGTCCGAAGGGATTCGTGCCGGAATATCCGGAGGAGTTCTGCCGGACAGGCCCCTACGGTCCTACGGGCACAGGCGCTCGACGCGCCACTGCTCGCCCTCGCGTACATACCTCAGCCGGTCGTGCAGCCGGTTCGCATGGCCCTGCCAGAACTCGATCGTGTCGGGGACGACGCGGAAGCCGCCCCAGTGCGGGGGTGCGGGGACCTGTTCGCCCTCGGGGTAGCGGGCCTCCAGTTCCTCGTAGCGGGCGAGCAGCTCCTCGCGGGAGCCGATCACCGTGGACTGCGGGCTCGCCCAGGCGCCGAGCTGGGAGCCGTGCGGGCGGGTGCGGAAGTAGGCGACCGTCTCCTCGCGGCCCACGCGGTCGGCCCGGCCGGTGACGATGACCTGGCGGGCCATCGGGTGCCAGGGGAAGAGCAGCGAGACGTACGGGTTGGCGGCCAGCTCGCGGCCCTTGCGGGACTCGTAGTTGGTGAAGAAGACGAAGCCGCGCGCGTCGTACTTCTTCAGCAGCACGGTGCGTGAGGACGGCCGGCCCTCGGGGGTGGCGGTGGAGACCACCATGGCGTTGGGCTCGTGGAGCACCCCGCCGACGGCGACCTGCCGGAACCAGTGGGCGAACTGCTGAATCGGGTCGGCGGCCAGCGTGTCCTCGGTGAAGCCCTCGGAGCGGTACTGCTCGCGCATCGCGGCCGGATCGGTGGTGGAATCGGAGGGGGAGTCTGCGGTGGGCACGGGGTCATCCTGCCGCAGCGGTCGAGTCGGCCCGGCAAGGAGGGGTAGGGAGCGGGGTGGCAGTGGTTCGGGGCGGTGCCGTTCCGGGGCGCTGTGCCGGATGTCACGCTTCCCCGCGTCGGGGGAAGCCGCCAATATCTTGGGGCGGGCCACTGTGGCCGCCGCAGAGCCGTCGACCGAGGGAGCCGCCATGTCCGACTTCGTACCGGGACTAGAGGGAGTCGTCGCGTTCGAGACGGAGATCGCCGAACCGGACAAGGAAGGCGGTGCGCTCCGTTACCGGGGTGTCGACATCGAGGATCTCGTCGGCCATGTGTCGTTCGGCAACGTCTGGGGCCTGCTGGTCGACGGGGCGTTCAATCCCGGTCTGCCGCCGGCCGAGCCGTTCCCGATCCCGGTGCACTCCGGGGACATCCGGGTCGATGTGCAGTCCGCGCTGGCGATGCTCGCCCCGGTGTGGGGTCTGAAGCCGCTGCTCGACATCGACGAGGAGACCGCGCGCAACGATCTGGCGCGGGCCGCCGTGATGGCGCTCTCGTACGTCGCCCAGTCGGCGCGCGGGCAGGGGCTGCCGATGGTCCCGCAGAGCGAGATCGACAAGGCGCAGTCGGTGGTCGAGCGGTTCATGATCCGCTGGCGGGGCGAGCCGGACCCCAAGCATGTGAAGGCCGTCGACGCGTACTGGACGTCGGCCGCCGAGCACGGCATGAACGCCTCGACGTTCACCGCCCGCGTCATCGCGTCGACCGGCGCCGACGTGGCGGCGGCGCTGTCGGGTGCGGTGGGTGCGATGTCGGGGCCGCTGCACGGTGGTGCGCCGTCCCGGGTGCTCGGCATGATCGAGGAGATCGAGCGGACCGGTGACGCCACCGCTTACGTGAAGAAGGCCCTGGACAAGGGCGAGCGGCTGATGGGCTTCGGGCACCGGGTCTACCGGGCCGAGGACCCGCGGGCGCGGGTGCTGCGGCGCACGGCCAAGGAGTTGGGCGCGCCGCGCTTCGAGGTGGCGCAGGCGCTGGAGAAGGCCGCGCTGGAGGAACTGCACGCGCGGCGCCCGGACCGGGTGCTGGCGACGAACGTGGAGTTCTGGGCCGCGATCATGCTGGACTTCGCGGAAGTTCCGGCGCACATGTTCACCTCGATGTTCACCTGCGCCCGTACGGCGGGCTGGTCGGCGCACATCCTGGAGCAGAAGCGGACGGGGCGGCTGGTGCGTCCCTCGGCGCGGTACGTGGGTCCGGGCACGCGCGACCCCCGGGAGATCGAGGGGTACGACCAGCTCGCGGATCTGGCGAACTGAGGCCCGGGTCCGGACGGACGGGAGACGCCCTCCGAGCCATGCCGCGCCCGTCACGCACCTGTGCCGCACCCCTCGCGCGCGCCCTGTGCCATGCCTGTGCCGTGCCTGTGGCGAGTCTGTGTCATTCCCGCCCCAGTCTGAGATGGCTTCGCGGCGCGCCTCGTTGACGCACCGCCGTCGTCGTGCCGCGTCGGCGCGTCCGGTCACATGGCCGGGCGCTTCGCCCAGTTGAACGTTCCGGCTGCCGTATGGGCAGCCCTCACTGCCAGTTAGGCCAAAATGACACACAAGGGACGTATCGTCTCCGCAGTTGCCCTCACCACCCTGGCGCTCGGGCTCACGGCCTGCAACGACGGCGAGGACGCGGCATCGGTGCAGGACTCGCCGCCGGCCTCCGCCCCGGCGTCGTCCGACCCGGGCAGCAAGAGCCCGTCCGCGGACCCCGGCGACGACGCTGCCGCTCCGGCCGGTGGTGACGTCGCCGCACCGGGCACGAAGTTCAAGATAGGTGACCGAGCGGTCCTGCCGTTCAAGTACGGGACCGACAAGAAGGGCACCGTCGCCGTGACCGTCACGGCGATCGAGAAGGGCGCCGAGGCCGACATGGCCTCCTTCGGTGACAAGGCGAAGGGCATGACGCCCTACTACATCCGGATGAAGGTGGAGAACGTCGGCGGCACCGACCTGTCGTACGCGTCGCTGAGACTGCGCGGCAAGCTGGAAGGCGGAGGCCCCACGGGCGTCATTCTGATCGGCGATCTCCCGGGCAAGTGCGACAGCGAGACGGCACCCCGCGACTTCACCACCAAGGGCGCGTCGTACGAGACCTGCTCGCTCAGCGCCACGAAGACCGATCCCATCGCGGTTGCCTCGTTCGAGGAGGGTGACGCGTACAGCGACAGCCCGGTCCTCTGGACCAGCTGATCAGCCGTTCCCGTGTCCGCGGGCTGGGCATCCCGTCCCTGACGGCATGCCCGGCCCGCGGCCCACGCTCTACAGCTTCCCGGCGAGGAGCACGGTGCGGTGGCCGCCCAGCTTGCGGCCGATCTCCCGGGTGAAGTCGGACGTGAGCTCCGCCCGGCCCCAGAACGTGAACCCGAGGTGCCCGCACGCGTAGTAGCCGTACTCCCAGCTCCACCGGTCGATCCCGGACGGCCGGGCACCTGCGGCGCGTCCGCTGCACGATCGGCGTCGGCGACGGGGTGCGGTGGGTGTTCCGCACCTTCTGGTCCCGTACCGCCCGGGACAACGAGTGGTGGGCGAACCGCCTCACGCCGGGAACGCCCCAGCCGGTGCAGACACCCGTGTCGACCACGCGCCTGCCCTCGGAGGGGCCCCTCACCCCAGCGCGTCCTCCACCAGCGCAGCCCACTGCGCCACGACCCTGCGGCGCCGGGCCGTGTCGTCGGTGAGGACGTTGGCCAGGCCCAGGCCGCGGGCCATGTCGAGGAGGCCCTGGACGGTTTCGCGTACTCCGGGTTTCGTCTCGTCGGCGGCGAGGAGTTCGACGGCGATGCGGTGGGTCTCGCGGCCGACGCGGGCTTCGAGTTCGGTGACGCGGGGGCGGAGTTGTGCCTCGTTGGAGGCGGCCACCCAGAGCTGGAGCGCGGCGCGGAAGAGCGGGCCGGTGTAGAGGTCGACGAGGGCGGCGATCACGTCCGTGCGGGCCTGGACGGGCAGGGCGCGCAGGGCGGCGGAGCGTTCCTCGGCGACGTATTCGACGGCCGCGGTGAACAGGTCCTCGCGGGTGGGGAAGTGGTGCTGGGCGGCGCCGCGCGAGACGCCCGCGCGTTCGGCGACGACGGAGACCGTGGAGCCCGCCCAGCCGTGTTCGGCGAGGCAGGCGACGGCGGCTTCGAGGAGCCTGCGGCGGGTGGCGCGGCTGCGGTCCTGCTTGGGGGTCCGGTCGGTGGGGGGCGTCACAACACCCATGCGGGGTCCCGTCGTTCGAGGAAGGCCGTCATTCCTTCCCGGGCCTCGGCGGAGGCGAAGAGGGCCGCCGAGCGGGCGATGAGGTCTTCGGCGTGCTGGTCGAAGTTGCTCAGCACAGTAGCTGTGACCAGCTCCTTCGATGCCGCCAGCCCCTGGGCGGACGCCTTGCGCAGTCCGTCCAGGACGGGTGCGAGTGCCTGGTCGATGTCCTCGGTGGACCCGACGGCGAGCGTGATCAGGCCGATGCGGGCGGCTTCGGTGGCGTCGAAGCGTTCTCCGGTGAGGTAGTAGCGGGCGGCGGCGCGCGGGTCGGTGCGGGGCAGCAGCGGCAGGGAGATGACGGCGGGGGCGAGGCCGAGCCGGGATTCGGTGAGGGCGAAGGAGGCTTCGGGGCCGGCCGCGGAGATGTCGCAGGCTGCGAGCAGGCCGAGACCGCCCGCCCGGACGTGGCCGGTGACCCGGGCGACGACGGGCTTGGGCAGGGCGACGATCCGCCGCATCAGCGCGACGAAGGCCGCCGGGTCGGACGGTGCGGTCAGGTCGGCGCCGGCGCAGAAGGTGTTGCCGGTATGGGTGAGGACGACGGCCCGTACGGTGTCGTCGGCCGCGCAGGCGTCCAGGGCGGCGGTGAGCTCGCTTACCAGGGCCGCGGAGAGCGCGTTGCGGTTGGCGGGCGAGTCGAGGGTGAGCGTGGTGATGCCCCGGTCGTGGGTGGGGTCGGCGAGCGCCGTCATGGTCGGTGGTCTCCTTGGCCGTTCGTGGTCCTGCGGATCTTCTCCCGGTCGCGCAGTTCGCGGCGGAGGATCTTGCCGGAGGTGGCGCGCGGGATCGCGTCGATGAATTCGGCCTGCCGGATCTTCTTGTACGGGGCGACGCGCTCGGCGACGTACGCCATGACGTCGTGCGGCGTGAGGTCCGGTGCGGACGGCCGGCGGACGACGTAGGCCTTGGGGACCTCGTTGCCGTCGGTGCCGTACACGCCGATGACGGCGGCGTCCGCGATCGCCTCGTGGCCGAGCAGCAGCGCTTCGAGTTCGGCGGGGGCGACCTGGTAGCCCTTGTACTTGATGAGTTCCTTGACCCGGTCGACGACGTACAGCCAGCCGTCGGCGTCGACGTGTCCTATGTCGCCGGTGTGCACCCAGCCGTCGGCGTCGATCATGTCGGCGGTGGCCTCGGGGAGGCCCAGGTAGCCCTTCATCACCTGCGGGCCGCGGATCAGGATCTCGCCGTCGGTGCCGGCCGGGGCGTCCTCGGGGGCGTCGCCGCCGAGCGGGGCGATCCGCATCTCGGTGCTCGGCAGGAGCCTGCCGACCGCGCCCGGGGGCGGGTTCTCGGCGGCGAGCGGGACGACATGGGTGGCGGGCGAGAGTTCCGTCATGCCGTACGCCTGGCGCACGGGCGGCAGTCCCAGGCGCTGGGAGCAGGCGGCGGCGAGCGCGGCGTCGAGCGGGGCGGCGGCGCTGACGACGTACTCCAGCGAGGACAGGTCGTACCGCTCGACCGAGGGGTGCTTCGCGAGGGCGAGGACGATCGGCGGGGCCACGTACAGGCCGGTGATCCGGTGCTTCTCGATCGCGGAGAGGAACTGGTCCAGGTCGAAGCGCGGCAGTACGACGACGGTGGCGCCCATCCGCAGCGGGGCGTTCATCAGGGCTGTGAGCCCGTATATATGGAAAAAGGGGAGTACGGCCAGGATGCGGGCGCCGGGGCCCATGGGTACGAGGGGGCGGAGCTGCTCCAGGTTGGTGCCCATGGAGCGGTGGGTGAGCATGACGCCCTTGGGGGTTCCGGTGGTTCCGGAGGAGTAGGGCAGGGCGGCGACGTCCTCGCCGGGGTCGACGGTGACGCGGGGTTCGGGGGCGGTGGTGGCGATCATGTCGAGTACGGAGGTGTGTCCCTCGGCCCGGTCGCAGACGAAGATCTGCTCGATCGAGCCGACGAGTGCGGCGGCCTCGCGCGCCGTCGCCAGGAGCGGGGAGACGGTGACGATCCAGCGGGCGGAGGAGTCGCGGAGCTGTTTTGCGAACTCCTCCGCCGTGGCCAGCGGGTGGACGGTGGTGACGGTGGCGCCGGCCCGGGTCGCGCCGAAGAACACGGCCGGGTAGGCAATGGTGTTGGGGCTGTGCAGGGCCAGGACGTCACCCTTGCGCACCCCGGCCTCGGCGAGCGCCGCGGCGATCTTGCGGTGGAAGGCGTCGAGTTGCCGGTAGGTGAGGGCGGAGCCGTCGTCCGTCCCGTCGATCAGGGCCACGGTGTCGCCGTACGCGGCGGTGGCCTCTCCCAGGACCGCGTCATGGATGGGCAGGTCGAGTACCGGTACGGCGGGGTAGTCGCTGTGGAACACGTGCACCATGGCGGATCCCTTCGGGGCGGCGGTGTGGGCGTCCGGGCGGCGGTGTCGGAGACAGACTGCCGTGGCTCAGTAGGACTTGGGGAGGCCCAGGGACTGGTGGGAGACGTAGTTCAGGATCATTTCCCGGCTGACGGGGGCGATCCGGGCGACGCGGGCCGCCGTGACCAGGGACGCGAGGCCGTATTCGCGGGTGAGACCGTTGCCGCCGAGGGTGTGCACGGCCTGGTCGACGGCCCTGACGCAGGCTTCGCCCGCCGCGTACTTCGCCATATTGGCGGCCTCGCCCGCGCCGATGTCGTCGCCGTCGTCGTAGAGCCGGGCGGCCTTCTGCATCATCAGCCGGGCCAGTTCGAGTTCGATGTGGGCCTGGGCGAGGGGGTGGGCGATGGCCTGGTGGGAGCCGATGGGTTCCTTCCACACCTGCCGGGTCTTCGCGTAGTCGACGGCACGGGCGAGTGCGTAGCGGCCCATGCCGATGCCGAACGCGGCGGTCATGATGCGTTCGGGGTTGAGCCCGGCGAAGAGCTGGAGGAGTCCGGCGTCCTCATCGCCCACCAGGGCGTCGGCGGGCAGTCGCACGTCGTCCAGGACCAGTTCGAACTGCTTCTCCGGGGCCTGGAGTTCCATGTCGATCTGCGAGCGTCCGAAACCGGGGGTGTCGCGCGGGACGATGAAGAGGCAGGGCTTGAGCTTGCCGGACCTGGCGTCCTCGGTGCGGCCGACGATGAGGGTGGCGTCCGCGATGTCGACGCCGGAGACGAAGACCTTGCGGCCGGTGAGCAGCCAGTTGTCGCCGTCCTTGCGGGCGGTGGTGGTGATGCGGTGGGAGTTGGATCCGGCGTCGGGTTCGGTGATGCCGAAGGCCATGGTGAGGCTGCCGTCGGCGAGGCCGGGCAGCCACTGCCGCTTCTGTGCCTCGGTGCCGAAACGGGCGATGACGGTGCCGCAGATCGCCGGGGAGACGACCATCATCAGGAGGGGACTGCCTGCAGCCCCCAACTCCTCCAGGACGATGGAGAGTTCGGCCATCCCTCCGCCTCCACCGCCGTACTCCTCGGGAAGGTTCACGCCGAGGTAGCCGAGCTTGGCGGCTTCGGCCCACAGTTCGCCCGGGTGGGCGCCGTCGCGGACGACGGAGGTCATGTAGTCGCGTCCGTAGCGCTTTCCGAGTGCGGCGACGGCGGCGCGCAGGGCCTGGTGCTCTTCGGTTTCGAGGACGGTGCTCATCGCTTCGGTTCCTCCTGTACGTCTTGCACGACGGCGAGCAGGGTGCCGACCTCCACCTGGAGGCCGGGTGCGGCGTGGAGTGCGGTGAGGGTGCCGGAGGCGGGGGCGAGGATGCGGTGTTCCATCTTCATCGCCTCCAGCCAGATCAGTGGCTGTCCGGCCGTGACCGCCGCCCCTTCGGCGAGCCCGTCCGCGACGCGGACGACGGTGCCGGGCATGGGGGCGAGCAGCGAGCCGGGTTCGGTCCGGTCGGTGGGGTCGGTGAAGCGGGGCAGGGCGGTGAAGGTGTACGAGCCGGTGGCGGTGTCCACGTACGCCTTGTCGCCGTGGACGGCGATGTCGAAGTGGCGGGTGATGCCGCCGGTTTCGAGGGTGACGCGGTCGGGCCCGGCGGCGACGACGCGTTCTCCGGTCTCGGGGACGGGGCCGGTGCGGGTGGTGCGGTATACGGCCTCGTGTTCGGTGCCGTCGGGTTCGGCGCGGTAGCGCTTGGTCCGGGGCTGCGAGGAGATGTTGCGCCAGGCGCCGAGGCGGACGGGGCCCGGTCCGGGGCCGTGCTGCCGGGCGGCGGCGTCGGCGAGCGCGGCGGCCAGGGCGGCGAGGCGCGGCCCGGCTTCGTCCGGGGCCGGGGTGAGGGCGTCCAGGTGGCGGTCGTAGAAGCCGGTGTCGAGGCGGCCGGCGAGGAAGTCGGGGTGGCGCAGGGACCGTACGAGCAGGTCGCGGTTGGTGACCGGGCCGTGGATACGGGCGCGTTCCAGGGCGCGGGCGAGGAGGCGTACGGCTTCGGTGCGGGTGGGGGCGTGGGCGACGACCTTGGCGAGCATGGGGTCGTAGTGCACGCCGATGGTGTCGCCGCCGGTGTATCCGGTGTCCAGGCGCAGTCCGGGTTCCTCGGGCACCTGGAGCGTGTGCAGTGCTCCGGTCTGCGGCTGCCAGTCGCGGGCCGGGTCCTCGGCGTAGAGGCGGGCCTCGACGGCGTGGCCGTGCGGTGCGGGGGGTGCGGTGGTGGGCAGTGGTTCGCCTTCGGCGATACGGAGCTGGAGGGCGACGAGATCGAGGCCGAAGACCGCTTCGGTGACGGGATGCTCGACCTGGAGGCGGGTGTTCATCTCCAGGAAGTACGGGCGTCCGTCGGCGGCGAGCAGGAATTCGACGGTGCCCGCGCCCCGGTAGCCGACGGCGTGCGCGGCGGCCGTGGCGGCGTCGTGCAGCCGGGTGCGCAGTCCGTCGTCGAGGCCGGGTGCGGGGGCTTCCTCGACGACCTTCTGGTGGCGTCGCTGGAGAGAGCAGTCGCGGGTGCCGAGCGCCCAGACCCCGCCGTGCCCGTCGGCCATGACCTGGACCTCGACGTGCCGGCCGCGTTCCACGTACGGCTCGGCGAAGACCTCGCCGTCCCCGAACGCGGCCGCGGCCTCGGCGGCTGCCGCCGTCAGCTCGGCGGGCAGGGCGGCGAGTTCGCGTACGACCCGCATCCCGCGCCCGCCGCCGCCCGCCGCCGCCTTGAGCAGCAGCGGCAGGTCGTCGGCGGTGGCCCGTTCCGGGTCGACGGGGGCGAGCAGCGGCACCCCGGCGGCGGCCATCAGTTCCTTGGCCCGGGTCTTGGACGCCATCAGCTCGATGGCCTTGACCGGCGGGCCCACCCACACGAGGCCGGCGTCCTGCACGGCGCGGGCGAATCCGGCGTTCTCGGAGAGGAAGCCGTAGCCGGGGTGGACGGCGTCGGCACCGGCCGCGAGCGCCGCGCGTACGACGAGGTCACCGCGGAGATAGGTGTCGGCCGGGGCGGCGCCCGGCAGCCGTACGGCGGTGTCGGCCTCCCGTACGTGCAGCGCGTCGGCGTCCGCGTCGGAGTACACCGCGACGGTGGCGATGCCGAGCGCACGGCAGGTGCGGAAGATCCGGCAGGCGATCTCGCCCCGGTTGGCCACCAGGAGCGATCGAATCATGGCTGGCATGAGGGAAAACTCTTTCCACTAGGACCCGCGACCATCGACTGGGGAAGCTGCGCGGCGGGCGACCGCCTCCGCGGGAGCGGCGGCGGTTCAGGCGCAGCAGGGCCGCCTCACATCCGGAAGACTCCGAAGCCGCCGCGGGCGCCCTCGACCGGGGCGGTGTGGATCGCCGACAGGCACATCCCGAGAACGGTCCTGGTGTCGCGCGGGTCGATGACCCCGTCGTCGTACAGCCGCCCGGACAGGAACATCGGCAGCGACTCGGACTCGATCTGCTGCTCGACCATGGCGCGCAGTCCGGCGTCGGCCTCGTCGTCGTAGGGCTGTCCCTTGGCGGCGGCGGAGGCGCGGGCGACGATGGACAGCACCCCGGCGAGCTGCTGCGGGCCCATGACGGCGGACTTGCTGCTGGGCCAGGCGAAGAGGAAGCGCGGGTCGTACGCCCTGCCGCACATGCCGTAGTGCCCGGCCCCGTACGAGGCGCCCATCAGCACGGACAGGTGCGGGACCTTCGAGTTCGACACCGCGTTGATCATCATCGCGCCGTGCTTGATGATGCCGCCCTGCTCGTACTCCTTGCCGACCATGTAGCCGGTGGTGTTGTGCAGGAAGACCAGCGGAATGTCGCGCTGGTTGGCGAGCTGGATGAACTGGGCGGCCTTCTGCGACTCCTCGCTGAACAGCACCCCCTGCGCGTTGGCGAGGATGCCGACGGGGTAGCCGTGGAGCCGCGCCCAGCCGGTCACCAGGCTGGTCCCGTACAGCGGTTTGAACGCGTCGAAGTCGGAGCCGTCGACGAGCCGGGCGATGACCTCGCGGGGGTCGAAGGGCACCTTCAGGTCGCCGGGCACGATGCCGGCCAGCTCGTCCTGGTCGTACTTCGGCGGCTGCGCGGGGCCGGGATCGGCGTGCGCCTTGCGCCAGTTGAGGCGGGCGACGATCCGGCGGGCCTGGCGCAGCGCGTCCTGCTCGTCGACGGCGAAGTGGTCGGCGAGCCCGGAGGTGCGGGCGTGCATCTCGGCGCCGCCGAGCGATTCGTCGTCGCTCTCCTCGCCGGTCGCCATCTTCACCAGGGGCGGTCCGCCGAGGAAGACCTTGGACCGTTCCTTGATCATGACGGTGTGGTCGGACATGCCGGGGACGTACGCCCCGCCCGCGGTCGAGTTCCCGAAGACGACGGCGACGGTCGGGATGCCGGCCGCGGAGAGCCGGGTGAGGTCACGGAACAGCGCCCCGCCGGGGATGAAGATCTCCTTCTGCGAGGGGAGGTCGGCGCCGCCCGACTCGACGAGGCTGACGCAGGGCAGTCGGTTGGCGAAGGCGATCTCGTTGGCCCGCAGGGCCTTCTTCAGGGTCCAGGGGTTGGAGGCGCCGCCGCGTACGGTCGGGTCATTGGCGGTGATCAGGCACTCCACGCCCTCGATCACCCCGATCCCGGTGATGATCGAGGCGCCGACCGTGTAGTCGCTGCCCCAGGCGGCGAGCGGCGAGAGCTCCAGGAACGGGGTGTCCTCGTCGATCAGCAGCTCGATCCGCTCGCGGGCCAGGAGCTTGCCGCGCGAGCGGTGCCGTGCGACGTACTTCTCCCCGCCGCCGGCCTGCGCCCTGGTGTGCTCGGTGGCCAGCTCGTCGAGTTTCGCGAGCATGGCCGCGCGGTTCGCGGCGTATTCGGGGCTCGCGGTGTCGAGCGCGGTGGGCAGGACGGTCATGCGTGTGCCTCCGGTGCGTGGACGGTCTCCAGCAGCGATACGGGTATGGGCAGGTGCCGGGAGCGCAGCCACTCCCCCACCGCCTTGGCCTGCGGGTCGAACCGGTGCTGGGCGGCGACACCCTCGCCGAGCAGCCCGTGGACGGTGAAGTTCAGGGCGCGGAGGTTCGGCAGGACATGGCGTACGACGGTGAGGTCGGCGGTCTCCGGCAGCAGTTCCCGGAATCGTTCGACGGTCAGCTCGTGGGCCAGCCACCGCCAGGCGTCGTCGTCGACGGCCCATACGCCCACGTTGGCGTCCCCGCCCTTGTCGCCGCTGCGGGCGCCCGCGATCCGGCCGAGCGGGGCGGGCCGGGTGGGGCCGGGGTCCGGCAGGGGTGCGGGCAGCGGCGGTTCGCCGGCGTCCCGGAGCGGGCGCGTGGCCGCGGCAGGCGCCAGGTCCTGCCGCCGCCCGTCGGGGAGCACGGCGATGTGCGGGACCTCGCCGGCCGGTACGTACCGCGCCTCGAACACCCCGTAGGGTGCGCCCTTGCCGGGCGGGGCGGTGACGTGGAAGCCGGGGTAGCTGCCGAGCGCGAGCTCGATCGCGGCGCCGGAGAGGGCGCGTCCGACGGTCTCCTGGTCCCGGTCGCGGACGACGAGCCGGAGCAGGGCGCTGGCGCTCTCCTCGGTGGCGGCGTCGGCCCGGTCGGTCCGGGACAGCTCCCACCGCACCTCGTCGGGTTCGGCGCCGGAGCGGGCGAACGCGTCGGCGAACTGTTCCCGCACCAGCTGCGCCTTGGCCTCGATGTCGAGGCCGGTGAGCACGAAGACGACCTCGTTGCGCCAGCCGCCGAGCCGGTTCAGCCCGACCTTGAGGGTGGGCGGCGGGGCCTCGCCGCGCACCCCGGTGATCCGTACCCGGTCGGGTCCGTCCTGGGTCAGCCGCACGGTGTCGAGCCGGGCGGTGACGTCCGGTCCGGCGTACCGGGCGCCGCCGGTCTCGTACAGCAGCTGGGCGGTGACGGTGCCGATGTCGACGACGCCGCCGGTGCCGTCGTGCTTGGTGATGACGGACGAGCCGTCGGCGTGGATCTCGGCGACGGGGAAGCCGGGCCGGCGCAGGTCGTGGCCCCGGAAGAACGCGTAGTTCCCCCCGGTGGCCTGGGTGCCGCACTCCAGGACGTGTCCGGCGACGACGGCCCCGGCGAGCGCGTCGTGGTCGCCGGGTCCCCAGCCGAACCGGGCGGCGGCGGGTCCGGTGACGAGGGCCGCGTCGGTGACCCGTCCGGTGACGACGACGTCCGCGCCCGCGTCGAGGCAGGCGGCGATCCCGGCGCCGCCGAGGTAGGCGTTGGCGGTGAGGAACCCCTCGGGCACGGGGAGGCTGTCGCCCTCCACATGGGCGACGCGCACGGGCACGCCCACCTTCTGTGCCAACTCCCTTACCGCGTCGGCCAGTCCGGCCGGATTGAGCCCTCCTGCATTGGTGACGATCTTCACCCCCCGCTCGTGGGCGAGCCCGAGGCCCTCTTCGAGCTGGCGCAGGAAGGTGGTGGCGTATCCGCGAGCCGGGTCCTTGAGGCGGCTACGGCCGAGGATGAGCATGGTCAGCTCGGCGAGGTAGTCCCCGGTGAGGACGTCGAGCGGGCCTCCGGTGAGCATCTCGCGCACGGCGTCGAAGCGGTCGCCGTAGAACCCGGAGGCGTTGCCGATCCGCAGCGGTGCGTCCTGCCCGGTCACTCGGCGCCGCCCCGGGGTGCGCGGCCCGCTCCGGCGGGTCCGGCGAACGCCTGGGCGATGCCGAGCCACTGGTCGGCGTCGGGGCCGGTCGCCCGGACGGCGAGGTCGTCGCGGTGGGCGCGCCGGGTGACGAGGAGGCAGAAGTCGACGAGCGGGCCGGTGACGCGCTGCGGTGCGTCCTCGGGCCCGAACGCGATCAACTCACCGCCCGGGGCTTCGAGTTCGACCCGGAACTCCTCCTCGGGCGCCGCGATCCCCCGTACCAGATAGGCGTAGTCGCGGGCCCGCACCCCGATCCGGGCGACGTGCCGCAGCCGGGCGGTGGGGGCCCTGGTGACCCCGAGGGCGTCGGCGATGTCCTGGCCGTGCGCCCAGGTCTCCATGATCCGGGCGGTCGCCATGGACGCGACGCTCATCGGCGGCCCGTACCAGGGGATGCGGGTACCCGCCGGAGCGTCCCGCAGCACCGCCTCCAGCCGCTCCCGCTCGGCGCGCCACCGCGCGAGCAGCGCCTGAGGGGCCAGGGCGGCAACGATCTCCTCGGCGCCCCGGTCGACGAAGGACTCGGGAGCCTCCAGGGCCTTGGCCGCCTCGCCCGCGAAGGCGTCGGCATCGGTGGCGGCCAGCAGCGCGACCTCGTCGGTCCAGGTGAGATGGGCGATCTGGTGCGCGATGCTCCAGCCCGGGGCAGGCGTCGGCGCGGACCACTGCTCTGCGGTCAACTCCCGTACCAGTACGTCAAGTTCATCGCTCTCGTCGCGCAGATCGTCGATCACGGCTGCGACTTCGGACACGGTGCGCTCCCCTCGGGGCGTGGCGGTGTGCCCAGGAGCATGACAGCGGAGCAATAAACAAGCAAGCATGCTTGCATTATTTTCCGCAGGACCTTTTACTCTCACAGGGGGCGCCGGGGCCGCGCGGCGTTACGCTCGTCGCCATCGACGAACGACGCGCGGGGGCGACGTACATGGAGCGTTCGAGAGGGCCGAGCCGTCGTGCCTGGCCGGCGCTGGGCATCGGCACCGCGGCGGCGGCCGCGGTCGGGGGAACGCTGCACGCGTCCACCGACGACCCCGTGCCGGACCGCGAGCGGGTACGGACGGACGTCGCCCCGCTGCGACGCAGGTTCGGCGGGGCGAGGCGGCCGGGCGAGGCGAAGCGGCCGCGAGGCGGCCGGGTGAGGCGAAGCGGCCGCGGGGCGGCCGGGTGAGGCGAGGCGGGCAAGGCCGGGCGAGGCGAGGCGGCCGGGCAAGGCCGGGCGCGGGGCGGCCAGGCGAGGCGGGCGGGCGGGCGAGACCGGGCGGCCCGGCGAAGGGGCGGTTCCTTCTCGAACGGGCCACGGACAGCCTGTACTTCGACGCCGTCAACCCCGCATGAGCGGCAGCCGGACGGCTCCGGGCGTGCTCAGGGTACGAGGGCGATGACGACCGCCGTGACCAGGGCGAAGAAGCTGCCCGCCCCGGTGATCAGGGCCTTGGCGTGGCGCATTCCGAAGGACGGGGCCCGGGTGGTCGCGTCCTCCGGGTTCGCGGCGCCGTAGTAGACGGTCACGAAGTCGCCCAGGGCCGGGGTGAGGCGCGACTGGCGTTCCTCGAAGCTGACGGTGCGCCCGTCGTCCGTGCGGAACTCCAGGGTGGGGTGGGTGTACGCGAGGGGGCCGCCCTCGGGGCTCTGGACCTCTTCGGTGCGCAGGGAGATGCACCGGGCCTCGGCGGTGAGCCCCTCGGCCCAGGCGACCCGGAGCCGGGGGCCCTGGAGCTGCCGGTCCAGGTTCCTCCCGAACATCACGGCCGCGCCGACGGCGAGGACGAAGTAGGCGGCGGCGATGACCATGGCTCCCCCGGCGTGTTCCGTGAACGGGCCGTCATGATCCCGCGCGCGCCGCGGGTCGGCAAGGGCCCGCCCCGGGCCTCAGGCGCGTTCGCGGGGACTCGCGCGCCGCGCCTGGCTCCGCACCGCGCCCATGCTCGCCCCGATGACGAGCGCGATCGCCAGCGCGTCGGTGGCCGTGAGGGCCTGGTCGAGGACGAGGAAGCCGGCCGCGGCCGCTATGGCCGGCTCCAGGCTCATCAGGATCGCGAAGGTGGGCGCGGGCAGACGGCGCAGCGCCATGAGTTCGAGGGTGTACGGAAGCACCGAGCTCAGCAGCGCCACCGCCGCGCCCAGCCCCAGCGTGGACGGGACCAGCAGCTTCGAGCCCGACTCCGCGATGCCGAGGGGCAGCGAGAGGAGCGCGGCGACGACCAGGGCCAGGGCCAGGCCGTCCGCCTGGGGGAAGCGGCGGCCGGTGCGGGCGCTGAAGACGATGTAAGCCGCCCACATCGCGCCCGCGCCCAGGGCATAGGCGGCGCCCACCGGATCGAGTCGGTCGAAGCCGCCGCCGCTCAGCAGCACGACGCCGCCCAGCGCGAGCCCGGCCCAGACCAGGTTGATCAGGCGGCGGGACGCGAACACCGAGAGGGCGAGCGGGCCCAGCACCTCCAGAGTCACGGCCACGCCCAGCGGGATACGGTCGACCGCCTGGTAGAAGAGTGTGTTCATGCCGCCCATGGCCAGCCCGAAGGCGAGGACGGTACCCCAGTCGGCGCGCCGGTAACCGCGCAGCTTCGGACGGCAGACGACCAGCATGACGAGCGCGGCCACGGCCAGGCGCAGGGTGACGACGCCGAGCGCACCGGCCCTCGGCATCAGCAGGACCGCGACGGCGGAACCGAACTGGACGGAGAGGCCGCCCGCGACCACCAGCGCGACCGGGGCGAGCGCCGCGCCCCGGCCCCTGGGGCCCACGGGGCCCGCCGCGTCGCCCAGGGCGGGGACCGCCTCGGGTACGGCGGCGGCTGCGGCCCGCTCCATGGCGGCAACGGCCCCTGCTGCACTGCGCTGGTCGTTCACCTGCGGTGTTCCTCCCGAATACGACAGTTCAATTCAATGCACTGTTCGATTGAACGCACTGCACTATGTCCGTGCGGTACGTCCTCTTACGGTAGGTACCTCCGTGTGCCATGTGAAATGTCGATCGCGCTGCGGTTATGCTCCCCGCACATGAGCATCGGGCGTTCCGGACAAAGCGTTGGCCGCGGTATCGAAATGCGGCATCTGCGCGCCTTCCTCGCCGTGGCCGACGAGGGCAACGTCACCCGCGCCGCCGCCCGACTCCGCCTCACCCAGCCCGCGGTCTCGCGCACCCTCGCCGCCCTGGAGCAGCATCTCGGCGTCCGGCTCGTCGACCGGTCCACCCACCATCTCGCCCTCACCCCTGAAGGCGTCGCCTTCCGGGACAAGGCCGCCGCCGCGGTCGCCGCCTTCGACGAGGCGCTCGCCCCGGGCGGGCTGCACCACTGGCCGCTTCGGCTCGGACACGCCTGGTCGGCGTTCGGCCCGTACACCACGCCGCTGCTGCGCCGCTGGCAGGAGCTGTATCCGCAGACCCCGCTCGAACTATTGCGGATCGACGACCGCACCGCCGGGCTGACCCGCGGCGAGGTCGACGCCGCGCTGCTGCGGGGGCCCGTCGAGGCGCCCGGCCTCGTCACCGAGGTGCTCTACGACGAGGACCGGGTGGCGGCGGTGGCTGCGGACGGGGTACTCGCGGGCCGTACCACGCTCCGGCTCGCCGATCTGGCGGGCGAGACCGTCGTCCTCAACACCGTCTCGGGCACCACCACCGTCGATCTGTGGCCGCCGGACGGGCGGCCCGTCGCCATTCTCACCGTCGCCAACACCGACGACTGGCTGACCGCCATCGCGGCGGGGCGCGGGGTCGGGGTCTCCGCCGCGTCCACCGCCGCCATGCATACGCACCCCGGGGTCGCCTACCGGCCGCTGGTCGACGCCCCGAGCGTTCCGGTGCTGCTCGCCCGGCGGGATGTTCCGGGGCATCCCGCCCTGCCGAAGCTGGTCGCGCTGGCGCGCGAGGTCGTGGGGCGGGGCGGGGCGGGGTGACCGGTCTTCCCTCCGCCGCGGAGGAACGACGGACGGGCGGGGTGACACGGAGGCTGTCGGCGAACGTGACACCTGGGTGCGCGTTCGACACGTTCCGCCGACCAACAGAGGAAGCCGCCGCAGCCGGGTGAACACGCCCTCCCGAAGCTCAAAACCCGAGGCCCGAAACCCGAGGCCCTAAGCCCGGCTCTCGGCTCTCGGCTCTCGGCTCCCGGCTCCCGGCTCCCGGCTCCCGAAGCTCGGACCCTTGCCGCCCGCCGCCGCCCGCCCCTCAGCCGCAGGGCGCACCCGGTTCCGGCGGCAGCCCCTCCGCCAGCAGCTCCGCCAGGTGCCGTGCCCGTACGCCGCCCAGCTGGTCCAGCTGGGTCCGGCAGGAGAAGCCGTCCGCCAGGAAGGCCGTGCCCGGTTCGGACGCCCGCACCGAGGGCAGCAGGCTCTCCTCCGCGCAGGCCGCCGACACGTCCCAGTGGCCCCGTTCGAAGCCGAAGTTTCCGGCCAGGCCGCAGCAGCCGCCGCTCAACTCGCCGGTCAGCCCGGCGCGTTCACGCAGCCGGCGTTCCGCCGCGTCGCCCAGGACGGCGTGCTGGTGGCAGTGGGTCTGGCCGGCGACCGGGCGGTTCAGGCGGGGTGGCTGCCAGTCGGGGGCGTACTCCTCCAGGTACTGGGCCAACGTCCGCACCGACGCAGCAAGTTCGGCGGCCCTCGGGTCGTCGGGGAGGAGTTCGGGAAGGTCGGTACGGAGGGTCGCGGCGCAGCTCGGTTCGAGGACGACCACGGGGGCGCCGAGCGTGCCGCCCAGCCGGTCCAGGGTGCGGCGCATGACCTTGCGGGCCTTGTCCAGCTGGCCCGTCGAGACGTACGTCAGGCCACAGCACAGCCCGCGCCCGGCGGGGATCGCGTGGCGGCCCGCTGCCTCCAGGACCAGCACCGCCGCCCGGCCCGCCTCGGGCGAGAGGTGTTCGGTGAAGGTGTCGGGCCAGACCATGGCCACCTCGTCGTTCGAGAAGACGAACGTGCCTTTGCCCCGGCGCCGGTTCAGCGACCGGGTGAACGTCTCCCGCGCCAGGACCGGAATCCCGCGCTCAGGCGCGATGTCCGCCATCCGCTTGGCGA
Organism: Streptomyces sp. NPDC001880; assembly: GCF_053594575.1. Classification (NCBI taxonomy): domain Bacteria; kingdom Bacillati; phylum Actinomycetota; class Actinomycetes; order Kitasatosporales; family Streptomycetaceae; genus Streptomyces; species Streptomyces sp. NPDC001880. The sequence continues at coordinate 57,812 of NZ_JBSFET010000013.1, read as the reverse complement.
GGGCGGCGAGGAGGCGCACCCGGGCCAGGGCATTGAGGGCGGGCGCGAGCGGGGCGGCCAGGCGCAGCCAGGTCGGCAGCCGGCCCATCGTGTAGTGAGCGGCCGGGCGCAGCCGCCGCCGGTAGTGGTGGTGCAGGAACTCGGCCTTGTACGTGGCCATGTCGACGCCCACCGGGCAGTCGCTGCGGCAGCCCTTGCAGGACAGGCAGAGGTCGAGCGCCTCGCGTACCTCCGGCGACCGCCAGCCGTCCGTGATCACCTCCCCCGCGAGCATCTCGTGCAGCAGCCGGGCCCGGCCGCGGGTGGAGTGGGCCTCCTCGCCGGTCGCCCGGAACGACGGACACATCACGCCCGCGCCTTCCTGCTGTGCCGTACGGCATGCGGCGACGCCCACGCAGCGGCGTACCGCCGCCGAGAAGTCGCCGCCGTCGTGCGGGTAGCCGAGCGCGACATCCACCGGGCGTTTCGGCAGCACTCCGAAGCGGAGGTTCTCGTCGAGCCGGGCGGGGCGGGTGAGGATGCCGGGGTTCATGCCGCCGTCCGGGTCCCAGATGTCCTTGAAGCGGGAGAAGAGGGCGACCAGCTCGTCCCCGTACATGCGCGGGAGCAGTTCGGCACGGGCCTGGCCGTCTCCGTGTTCGCCGCTCAAGGATCCGCCGTGCGCGACGACCAGGTCCGCGAGGTCCTCGGAGAAGCGGCGGAAGCGGGCCACGCCCTTTGTGCTCAGCAGGTCGAAGTCGATCCGGACGTGGATGCAGCCGTCGCCGAAGTGCCCGTACGGAGTGCCGCGCAGCCCGTGTCCGGCGAGCAGGGCGCGGAAGTCACGGAGGTACGGGCCGAGGCGGGCGGGCGGCACGGCGCAGTCCTCCCAGCCGGGCCAGGCCTCCGTGCCGTCCGGCATCCGGGTCGCGGTGCCCGCCGCGTCCTCCCGGATGCGCCACAGGGCCCGCTGCCCGGCCGGGTCGGTGACGACGGTGCCGTCCAGCGCGTCGGCCTTCCGCAGGACGCGCTCGGCGTGCGCCCGCGCCTCGGCCGGGGTGGCGCCGCCCGTCTCGACGAAGAGCCAGGCACCGCCGCGTGGCAGCCCGGCCGGTTCACGTACGAGATCGGCGGCCATGCCCTCGACGGTGAGCGGTTGGTGCGGGAGCAGGCCGGGGGCGGCTTCGGCGGCCGCGGCCTCGTCGGTGTAGCCGAGTACGGCGAGGGCGCGGGCGGCCGGTGCCTCGACCAGCCGCACGGTCGCCTCCGTCACCACGCCGAGCGTCCCCTCGCTGCCGCAGAAGGCGCGGGCGAGGTCGGTCCCGCGCTCGGGCAGGAGGGCGTCCAGCGCGTATCCGGAGATGCGGCGCGGAAGTCCGGGGAATCCGGTGCGCAGCAGGGCGAGGTTGGTACGGATCAGTTCGGGAAGGCCGGTCAGGGACTCGGGGACCGTTCCCCGGCCCAGCCGCAGGGTGTCACCGCCGCAACGGGTCACGTTCAGGGCACGCACGTTGTCGGCCGTGGTGCCCCAGGCGACCGAGTGCGCACCGCAGGAGTTGTTGCCGATCATGCCGCCCAGCGTGCAGCGGCTGTGCGTGGACGGGTCGGGGCCGAAGGTGAGGCCGTGCGGGGCGGCGGCGGCGCGCAGCTCGTCCAGGACCACGCCCGGCTGGACGACGGCGGTGCGGGAGCCTGGGTCCAGCTCGACGATCCCGCGCAGATGGCGGGTGAGATCGAGCACGACGCCGGTGCCGGTGGCCTGTCCCGCGATGGAGGTGCCGCCGCCGCGCGGCACCACGGGGACCCCGTGCGCGCGGCAGACCGCGAGGGCGGCGGCCACATCGTCGGCGTCGCGCGGGAAGACGACGCCGAGCGGTACGCGGCGGTAGTTGGAGGCGTCCATTGTCGTCAACGCCCGTGCGGTGGCTTCGAAGTCGGCCTCCCCGCGGACCGCGGTGCGCAGGGCCTGTGCGAGTTCGGCGCGTTCCGTCGGATTCCGGTGTGCGGGCATGGCGCCCAGGATGCCGTCTGACCGGGCCACTGGGCCGCCCGGCACCGCTCGTTTCCCCTGAATACGTCAATACGTCGGAATACGTCGGACGCGTAGTCACATATGTAACAGAGAACGCGACAAGACCTTCCCAAAGCGAGCGTCAATTCTCATATAGTGACCGAGACTTGCCTTGGAATTGTCAGCTCCAGTTGCCGTATTCAGCCCGGCGGTTCCAAACTGTCCCGATCTGTACCGTTCAACTTGCCCGGCCTACCCTACTTGTCCGTTCCGCCCATCCGCACCCGTCCGCTCCCAAGGACTCCCATTGAGCCCCTCATCCCGGCCGACAGCAGTGGCCCTGCTGATATCGCTGGCCGTCACCGGATCCCTGTGCCTGTGGGCGGTCGTCGCCGCCCCCGACTCGGTACGGACCGCGCTGGCCTGGGGGGCGGGTGCCGCCGCCGTGGTGCTGTCCGCCGCCGTGGCCGTCGCCGTCCAGGCCCGTGCCAACGCCGGCCGTCTGCGCGCCCGGCTCAATTCGGAGACCCAGCGGTTCACCGGTGAGATCAGCCGCCTCGTGTCCGCCTCGGCGGCCGAGGGCCAGCGGTTCACCGCCGAGACCGCCCGGATCAAGTCCTCGGCGGATGCCGAGACGGCACACCTCAGGTCCGCGGCCGAGGCCGAGATCGCGCGGCTCAGCGCGTATGCCGCCGCCGAGACCGAACGGCTCACCGCCCAGATCGCGCGGCTCACCGCCCGCGCGACCCGCAGCGAGACCGAGCGCTCTGCCGCGATCGCCGCCTGCGCCAACGCCGCGGGCCGCATGCAGGCCCTGGCCACCAGCATGCTCGCCGACCTGCGCGAGATGGAGCACCGGCACGCCGCCGAGGACGTGCTCGGCGATCTCCTCCACCTGGACCACCGCACCGCCCAGGCGGGCCGGCTCGCCGACTCCATCGCCGTGCTGACCGGCGCCCGCTCCGGCCGGCGCTGGGCGAAGCCGATCGTCATGGAGTCGATCCTGCGCGGCGCGATGGGCCGGATCAGCGGCTACCAGCGGGTGCGGCTCCACTCGACCAGCGATGTCGCGGTCGCCGGCCACGCCGCCGAGGGCGTCATGCACGCGCTCGCCGAACTCCTCGACAACGCCGCCAACTTCTCGCCGCCCACGGCAGAGGTCCATGTGTACGTCGAGGAGGTGCCGGCCGGCATCGTCCTGACCGTCGAGGACAGCGGCCTGGTCATGAGCGATGTGCAGCTGCGCCGCGCCGAGCGCGCGGTGTCGGCGACCGACCAGGACCTGGCGGGGCTCTCCGGCACCCGGCTCGGCCTCGCCGTCGTCGGCCGGCTGGCCCGCAAGCACGGTCTGTCCGTCTCGTTCCGGCCGTCCGCGCGCGGTGGCACGGGCGCCCTGATGATGCTCCCGCAGGAACTTCTCACCCGGGCCCCCGCACCCGCGCCCGCACCCGCCCCGGAGCCGGTGTCCCGGCCGGTACCCGAGCCGGAGCCCAGGCACGGCGCCACCCCGGCGCAGACGGGAACGGCGGCCGAGACGGCGGCGGTCAGGTCCGACACCCGGCACCCGCAGCACGCCCCGGCCCCCGCCGAACCGGCCGCCCCCGCCGCGGAATCCCCCGCGTCCGACACCACCGGCGGCCTCCCCCGGTTCGGCGAGAGCGGGCTGCCCAAGCGCCCCCGCGGCCGTACCCTCGCCGCCGCCGAGGCCCGTGCCAACGCCCACGACGACGGCGACGCGGCCCCCCGGCCCCGCACCTCCGACCCCAAGGAACAGGCAGCCCGCTTCAGCAGCTTCCGCCGAGCTGTTCGGGCCAATTCCCCGCACCCGGAAGAAGGCAACACCCCATGACCGCCACCACCGACGAGAAGCTCAACTGGCTGCTGGAGGGGCTCCTGGAGCGCACCCCCGGCACTCGTCACGCCCTCGTCCTGTCCAGGGACGGCCTCAAGCTGTGCCGCACCCCCGAGCTCTCCGTCGACCAGGCCGACCAGCTGGCCGCGATCTCGGCCGGCATCCAGAGCCTCTCCCACGGCGCCTCCGTCGAGTTCGGTGACGGCACCGGCGGCGTGCGGTCCGCGATGGCCGAGTTCTACGGCGGTGTCCTGTTCATCGTCGAGGCGGGCGCGGGCGCCCATCTCGCGGTCGTCGCCTCCGAGGACTCCGACGTCGGCCTCATCGGCCACAACATGAGCGAACTCGTCGAGCAGCTCGGCGAGCACCTCAGCGCGCCGCCCCGTTCCCCCGCGGCCTCCGCCGCCGACGCCAACGCGGCCGTATGACCCGCCCCCGCCGCCCCGGCCGGGACGACGATCCGGACCGGCTGTACACCCTCACCGGGGGCCGCAGCCGGTCCGACTCGGACGCGTTCGACCTGGTGACGCTGGTGGTCTCCGAGTGCGAGCCGACCCCCGGCATGCAGTCGGAGCACGTCACGATCCTGCGGATGTGCCAACTGCCCACCGCGGTCGTGGAGATCGCGGCCGGCCTCGGCCTGCCCGTCAGCATCGTCCGGATCATGCTGTCCGACCTGCTGGACACCGGACGGATCAGCGCCCGCCACCCCCGTACTGCCCGTGTCGCGGACCGGCTCCCCGACCCCGAGATCCTGGAACAGGTGCTCGTTGGACTCCGCAACCTCTGACCGCGCCGCCCTGCGGGCGACGGCCGACAACGGACTGAAGATCGTCGTCGTCGGCGGCTTCGGCGTCGGCAAGACCACCATGGTCCGCTCCGTCAGCGAGATCCGTCCGCTGAACACGGAAGAGACCATGACCCGCGCGGGCGAGGCCGTCGACCACCTCGACGGCGTGCAGTCGAAGACCTCCACGACCGTCGCCTTCGACTTCGGCCGGATCTCGCTCGACGAGCGCTCCGTGCTGTACCTCTTCGGCGCCCCCGGTCAGGAACGCTTCTGGTTCCTGTGGGACCGGCTGTTCTCCGGCACGCTCGGCGCCGTCGTGCTCGTCGACACCCGCAGGCTCGCCGACTCCTGGTACGCGATCGACCGGCTGGAGCACCACGGCACCCCGTTCATCGTGGCCTGCAACGACTTCGGCGGCCCGCTCCACACCGAACAACAGATACGCGAGGCGCTCGCCCTCTCGGACGACGTGCCGCTGGTGGAGTGCGACGCCCGCGACCGTTCGTCCAGCAAGTACGTACTGATCACGCTGGTCGAGTACCTCCACACCCTGTCCCAGGGCGGGGCCGCCGCCCGCTCCGCCGCCGCCCGTCCGGAGATCGCGCCGGAGATGACCCCGGAGCCCACCCCGTGACCCAGCCCCCGGCACCATCCTCCGGCTGCCCCCTCTCCCAGGGCCGCGTGCCGCTCTCCGGCTCCCGGTTCCAGACCGATCCGGCCGGGCTCTACCGGGACATGCGCCGCGACCACGGGTCCGTGGCGCCGGTCGTCCTCGACGGCGGCGTCCCCGCCTGGCTCGTGATCGGCTACCGCGAACTGCACCAGGTCACCGGCGACCCGGTGCTGTTCAGCCGCGACTCCGACCTGTGGAGCCAGTGGGACCGCATCCCCGACGACTGGCCGCTGCTGCCGATGATCGGCCGCAAGCAGCCGTCGATCCTGTACACGGTCGGCCCCCGGCACACCGAGCGCGCCGCGATGATCAGCAACGCGCTGGAGGCCGTCGACCCGTTCGCGCTGAAGCGGTACGCGGAGGAGTTCGCCGACGGCCTCATCGACCGGTTCTGCGCCACCGGCAGCTCCGAGATCATCGCCGACTACGCGATGCTGCTGCCCGCCCTCGTCCTGGCGAAGATCTACGGCTTCAGCGACACCGTCGCCCACGCGCTCGTCGGCTCGCTCAACGACATGATCGACGGCCGGGAGCGGGCGCTGGCCGGTCAGCAGCACCTCGCCTCGTCCATGGGCCGGCTGCTGGCCGACAAGCACGCCGAGCCCGGCGACGACGTCGCCTCGCGGATGCTCGCCGACCGCGGCGGCTTCACCGACGAGGAGGTCGCCCAGGATCTGATGGTCATGATGGCCGCGGGCCACCAGCCGACCGCCGACTGGATCGGCAACTCGCTGCGGCTGATGCTCACCGACGACCGGTTCGCCGCCTCCCTCTCGGGCGGCCGGCACAGCGTCGCCGAGGCCATGAACGAGGTCCTGTGGGAGGACACCCCGACGCAGAACGTCGCGGGACGCTGGGCCTCGCGCGACACCCGCCTCGGCGGCCGCCACATCCAGGCGGGCGACCTGCTGGTGCTGGGCATCGGCGCCGCCAACTACGACCCGCAGGTCCGTACCGACGGCTCCACCCTGACCGGCGGCAACAACGCCTTCCTCTCCTTCGGCCACGGCGAGCACCGCTGCCCGTTCACCGCCCAGGAGACCGCCGAGGTCATCGCCCGTACCGGCATCGAGGTACTGCTCGACCGGCTCCCGGACATCGACCTCGCCGTCCCCGCCGAACAGCTCACCCGGCGCCCGTCCCCGTGGCTGCGGGGCCTGACCGGCCTGCCGTTGACCTTCACGCCCACCCTCGCACTGGGCCCCGCCGCGGAAACCGACACCGGAGGCCGGAGATGACCCGGATCGCCCTCGACCCCTTCGTCACCGACCTCGACGGCGAGAGCGCCCGGCTGCGTGCCGCGGGCCCGCTCGCCGAGGTGGAACTGCCGGGCGGGGTGCACTGCTACGCGGTCACCCACCACGCCGAGGCGCGGCAGCTGCTCACCGACAGCCGGATCGTGAAGGACATCAACGTCTGGAACGCCTGGCAGCGCGGCGAGATACCGATGGACTGGCCGCTGATCGGCCTCGCCAACCCGGGCCGCTCCATGCTCACGGTCGACGGCCCGGACCACCGCCGCCTGCGCACCCTGGTCGCGCAGGCGCTGACGGTGAAGCGGGTGGAGCGGCTGCGGGCCGGCATCGAGGCGCTTACCACGGCGAGCCTGGACCGGCTGGCCGCGCTGCCGAAGGGCGAGCGGGTCGACCTGAAGGCGGAGTTCGCCTACCCGCTGCCGATGAACGTGATCAGCGAGCTGATGGGCGTGGACAGCGCGGACCACCCGCGGCTGAAGGAGCTGTTCGAGAAGTTCTTCTCGACGCAGACGCCGCCGGAGGAGGTCCCGCAGATGATGGCGGACCTCGGTGAGCTCTTCACGAAGATCGTCGACGGCAAGCGGGAGAACCCGGGCGACGACCTCACCAGCGCCCTGATCGCGGCCTCCGAGAACGGTGACCAGCTCACCGACGAGGAGATCGTCAACACCCTCCAGCTGATCATCGCGGCCGGTCACGAGACCACGATCAGCCTGATCGTGAACGCGGTCGTCGCGCTCCAGACACACCCCGAGCAGCGCAAGCAGGTGCTCGGCGGACAGGTGCCGTGGGAGAACGTGATCGAGGAGACCCTGCGCTGGAACACCCCCACCTCGCACGTCCTGATCCGGTTCGCCACCGAGGACGTCGAGGTGGGCGACAAGGTCCTGCCCAAGGGCGAGGCGCTGATCGTCTCCTTCGGCGCGCTCGGCCGCGACGAGGCGCAGCACGGCCCGACGGCCGGTGACTTCGACATCACCCGCTCCCCCAACCGGCACATCGCGTTCGGTCACGGCCCGCACGTCTGTCCGGGTGCGGCGCTCTCCCGCCTGGAGGCGGGCGTGGCACTGCCCGCGCTGTACGAGCGTTTCCCGGAGCTGGAGCTGGCCGTACCCGCGTCCGAGCTGCGGAACAAGCCGATCGTCACCCAGAACGACCTGCATGAGCTGCCGGTGGATCTGGGCTGACCGGCGGCCCCCGTACGCCGTCCACGGACCGGAGCGGGCGTCTCATCCGACGGACACGGTGCTCGGCCGTGTCCGTGAGGCATTACGCTCCGGTTCGTGGCCGATATCCAGATTCCCGCTGACATCAAGCCCGCCGACGGACGCTTCGGCGCCGGTCCTTCCAAGGTGCGGACGGAGGCGCTCGACGCGCTGGCCGCCACCGGTACGTCTCTTCTCGGTACGTCCCACCGCCAGGCCCCGGTCAAGAACCTGGTCGGCGCGGTGCGTCAGGGCGTGCGCGACCTCTTCTCCCTCCCCGAGGGCTACGAGGTGATCCTGGGCAACGGCGGCTCCACCGCCTTCTGGGACATCGCGACGCACGGACTCATCGAGACGAAGTCCCAGCACCTCAACTTCGGCGAGTTCTCGTCGAAGTTCGCGAAGGCCGCCAAGCTCGCCCCGTGGCTGGCCGACCCGACCGTGATCGCCTCCGACCCGGGCACCCACCCGGACCCGCGGGCCGAGGCGGGCGTCGACGTGTACGCCTTCACGCACAACGAGACCTCGACCGGTGTCGCCGCGCCCGTCAAGCGCGTCGAGGGCGCCGACGAGGGCGCCCTGGTCCTGGTGGACGCCACCTCCGGCGCGGGCGGCCTGCCGGTCGACATCACCGAGTCGGACGTCTACTACTTCGCCCCGCAGAAGTCCTTCGCCTCCGACGGCGGCCTCTGGATCGCCGTCTTCTCCCCGGCTGCCCTGGAGCGCGCCGCGCGCATCCACGCGTCGGGCCGCCACATCCCGGAGTTCTTCAGCCTGCCCACGGCGATCGACAACTCGCTCAAGAACCAGACGTACAACACCCCGGCCCTGGCCACGCTCTTCCTCCTGAACGAGCAGCTGACCTGGATGAACACCCAGGGCGGCCTGGACTTCACCACCGGCCGCACGGCCGCCTCGGCGCGGAACCTGTACGGCTGGGCCGAGGAGTCGAAGTACGCGACCCCGTTCGTCACCGACCCGGCGAAGCGCTCGCAGGTCATCGGCACGATCGACTTCGCGGACGAGATCGACGCCTCCGCCGTCGCCAAGGCCCTGCGCGCCAACGGCATCGTCGACACCGAGCCGTACCGCAAGCTGGGCCGCAACCAGCTGCGCGTGGCGATGTTCCCGGCGATCGACCCGTCGGACATCCAGGCGCTGACCGCCTGCATCGACTACGTGATCGAGAAGCTGTAACGAGCAGCCGCACGAGGGAGGGCCCCGCGCCGGGGCCCTCCCTCGTTCACTCGGTCGGGTGGCGGAACGGCTTTCGGGCGCCGGCGAACCGGATCGGCCTACGATGATGACCTCGACATCACCCCTTCAGGAGGCCCGCAATGTCTGCAGCAGCAGTCGAGCACCCCTGTGACGGTGAGCCGGAATCGCTGCTCGAAACGGCCAACAGGCTCGCGGAGCAGAACCCGGGTTGCCGTGTCGAGATCATCGGAGGCGTCATCACCGTGGCCCCGTCCCCGGACGCTCCGCACGCCCGAGTGCTGACCAAGATCATGCGCCCCTTCATCACAGCCGGTCTCGACGACGGCGAGACGGAGGTCCTTCAGGGAATCGGCGTGTGGCTCCCCAGCGGCCCTGCGGACTTCGCCATCCCCGACCTGGCGATCGTCGACGCCGATCTCGACGAGCATCAGGTCGAGAACAACTGCTATGACCCCGCCGTCTTCCGCCTGGTCCTGGAGGTCACCTCCAGCAACTACAACAACGACCTGCGCAACAAGGTCGCCGCCTACGCCGAGGCCAAGATCCCGGTGTACGTGATCATCGACCGCAAGCACGGCCGGGTGCACGTCCTGACCGAGCCCATGGGCGGCGGTTACGACAGCCACCAGGTGTACGCCCCCGGGCAGTCGGTCGCCCTCCCCGAGTCGATCGGCGCCCCGGTGACCCTCGATGCCGACGAGCTCGTCCGGGCCGGCCGCCCCCGCACCTGATCACCCGGCCGCCGCCACCAGGACCTCCCGGAGGCGGGCGATGCCCGGGGCCCATTCCTTGTCCCCCGCCTCGTCCCACAGCTCGCGCAGCTCCGAATTCCCGCCCAGCACCGCGTCGAGGGCCTTCACCGCGAGGGGGCGCAGGTCCACCGCGAGGGCGGGCAGGGGGTTGTCGGGGCCGTACGAGGTGGTCACCGGCTCGCCGCCCGGACACTGGGAGGCGACCAGCGCGGCCGCCGCGACGGCGGGAGCGCCCTCGTCGCTGTCCAGGTAGTCCGCCTCGATCGCCACGGTCAACGCGTTACGGATCACCGCTTCCCGTCCGGCCTCCGGCGCGTCGTCGATCGTGCCGGAGAAGTCCGCGGCGGAGTCGTTGTCGAAATGGCCGGTGTCCCAGGTGCCCATGAGGTGCCTTTCGCAAGTGCTGTGCTGACGTGCGCCACTCTGGCATCCACCACTGACAACGGCGGGCCGACTCGGTTCCCCTCCGGCTCAGTTCCCCTTCCGGCGCCGCCCCATGAACACCAGGAAACCGATGCCGGCGAGCACGAGCACACCGGTCAGGGTCGTCCCCTTCCCGTTCCCCGTACCCTCGTCCCCCGCCCCGGCGGACGAGGCCGACGAGTCGCCGCCCCGGGACGGCGATGTGCCGCCGCCCCCGTTACCGCCTTCCACCTCCACCCGTTCCACATCGCTCTGCGCCCCCTCCGAGCCGAACATCAGCGCCGAGCCGTCCGCCGTGTACGTCACGGACTCCGCCTGCCCCTGGACCGGTGCCCCGATCGCGTGGTCGGCGCCGAGCCTCCCGTTCTCGAAGGCATAGCCCCGGGCGCTGAAGTACGAGCGCAGCACCAGTTCCTTGCCGTCCGGCGAGAACGCCCCGTCCGTCACCCACGGCACCTCGCCCACCCGCCGGAAGACATTGGTGGTCCCCGTGGTCAGCTTCGCCGGGCCCTCGTACAGCCCGCCGCCGTCCTCGTTCTTCGACGCGATGTAGACCCGCCCGGTCACGGGGTGGACCATCAGCGCCTCGGCGTTGCGCGGGCCGTCCGCGTACTTCACGTCGAACTGGGCGGCGTCGACCGTCGCGTCCCCCAGCTGCTTCGGCTCCGGGAAGCGGTAGATCCAGACGTGGTCCCAGCTGCCGTTCAGGTTGTCGCCGATGTCACCGACGTACAGATTGCCGTCCGGTCCCAGCGAGATGGCCTCCACGTCGCGGGGTTCGCCCACCCCCTTCATGGTGATCGTCGCGACGGTCTTCCCGGTCCGGGAGTCGACGGCGTAGACATACGGCCCGTCGTCGCTGTCGTTGTGCGTCCAGTAGATGCCGGGGTGGGCGCGGCTCGCGGCGAGGCCGCTGGACTCGGTGATCCGGGGGTCCTCGATCACGAAGCCCCGGTCGGCTCCGTCGTCGGCCACGGCCGGAGCCCCGGCGGTGAACAGAAGGAGCAGCGCGGCGGCTCCGGACACAGTCAGGTACGAACGCATGGCACAAGTGTCCATCGTCACGTCGCAGGCGGCAGGAGTGATCCGCAATGATGGCGCCATGCGGTTCACGTTTGTCGGCGATTCCATGACCATCGGCTGCGCCGGCGACTTCACCTGGCGCTACCGGATGTGGCAGCACCTCACCTCCACCCTCGGTGCGCCGTTCGCGATCGTCGGGCCGCGCAGCACGCTGTACGACACGGTGGCGGGCGCCCCGGTCAGTCATGCGTACGGCGCGCCGGACTTCCCCGCCGAGGCCCGCACCCACCTGGCCGGCTGGGGCGAGGGCTGGCTGCACATGGCCCCGGTGATCGCCGGCACGGTGGCCGGGCACCGCACGGACGTCCTGCTCGTCTCACTCGGCCTGATAGACCTCGGGTTCTACACGGACAGCGACCAGACCGCCCTGAACGCACGGGCGTTCATCACGGCGGCGCGCACCGCGAACCCGCACGTCAAGATGGTCCTCATGCCCGTGATACCGAATATCCGGGCCGAGTCGGACGCCCCGTTCGCCGCTGAGTGCGACCGTTTCAACGAGCTGCTGGCGAAGGCCGTCGCCGACCTGGACGACCCGATGTCCCCGGTCCTGCTGGCCTCCCGCCCTGCGGGGTACGACATCCACGAGGACACCTACGACGGAACGCACCCCGGCCCCAGTGGCGAGCACGCGCTGGCGGGCGCGTTCGCCGACGCGATGCATCAGGCGTGGGGGCTGGGCGGCCCGTACACGCCCCGCCCGTGAGCGGACGAGGATGGAACTGACATGACAGGAACGGCCACCCGGAACCTCTATCTCGTCCGGCACGGCGAGGCGGCGGGAGAGGACGACGGCAGCGCGCTGACGGAGGCCGGCCGCCGCCAGGCCCAGCTGCTCGGCCGGCGGCTGCGCGACCACCCGATATCGGTGGTGCGCCACGGGCCGCTGACCCGGGCCGCCGAGACGGCGAAGCTGATCGGCGAACAGCTCGACGGCGTCCCCGTCCAGGTCGCCGAGACGGCCGACGACTACGTTCCGCACTTCCCGGACCGGGCGGAACTGCCCGCCGACAGCGCCGACCGCTTCATGCGGTTCCTGGAACCGTGCACCGCCGAAGAGCGGCTGCGCGGGCCGGAGTTGGCAAGCCGGGCCCTGGCGGAGCTCACCGGCCCGCCGGAGGGCGACGAGGACGTCCACGAACTCGTCGTCACCCACAGCTTCCTGGTGTCCTGGCTGATGCGGGACGCCATGGACGCGCCGAAGTGGCGCTGGCTCGGCCTCAACCACGGCAACGCCTCGCTGACGGTGATCCGCTACGCCCCGGGCCGCCCGGCGTCGGTCCTGGTCTCCAACGACATGCGGCATCTGCCCGACGAGCTGTGCTGGACGGGTTTCCCGCCGGAACTCCGGTTCTGAGCCCAGGAGTTCCTACCGGTCGTGCGAAGAGGGCCGGGCCCGCACATGCATCCGCTCGCCCTGCTGCCCGAACAGGCTGAGGAATTCCACCGGTTCGGGCCCGGCGCTGGCCCAGGCGTGCGGCGTACGCGTGTCGAACTCGGCGACCTCACCGGCCGTGAGCACCAGGTCGTGCTCGCCCAGCAGCAGCCGCAACCGCCCCGCCAGTACGTACAGCCACTCGTATCCCTCGTGCACCCGCTGTTCCAGCGGCCCGGTGGACCCGCGCCCGCCGGGCAGGATCTGCTTGTACGCGTGCAGGCCGCCGAGGTGCCGGGTGAGCGGTACGAAGGTCATGCCGTCGCGGGTGAAGGGGCGGAAGTGGACGCGCGGGTCTCCGGTCGCCGGGGCGCCGACCAGTTCGTCCAACTGCACCCCGTACGCCTTCGCCAGCGGCAGCAGCAGTTCGAGGGTGGGCTTGCGGCCGCCGGACTCCAGGCGCGAGAGGGTACTCAGGGAGATCCCGGTCGTCTCGCTGAGCTGCGCCAGGGTCGTGTCGCGTTCCTGGCGCAGGGCCCGCAGGCGCGGGCCGACGCCCGTCAGAACGGTGGTGATCTCGTCGTCGTCCGGTCGTTCCGTGTGCTCCGCGCCGTCTTCCATGGGCACATTATTTGCCGACACGGCAACCGGACGCGTCAGGACGGCAGGATCATGGCCAGCGAGAGCCGGGTCAGCTCGTCGGTCAGCCACTCGGCGTCGACCTGGCGGGGCCGGCGGCCGTGGTGGGCCATGAGTTCGTCCACCGAATGGTTGAGCACCGTGACGGTCACCTTGTGGTCACTGGGCACCGCCTCGCCCCGGCGCACGGCACGCTCGGCCTCGGACGTCAGGAACTCGATCCACATCGCCCGCCAGGTCGCGAGGTGGTTGTCCACCTCCCGGCTCACCCCGAGCACCTCGACGAAGGCCACCCGGGCCGCGCACGGGTCCCCGGTGACCGCCTTCACATAGGCCTCGAAGAGCAGCCGGACCCGTTCGGCCGTCGGGCAGTCCTCCATGCCCTCCGCCATCAGGGCGTTCTCGGCGGCGCGCAGCCCGTGGGTCGCCACCTCGTCGTAGAGCGCCATCAGCAGCACCTCCCGGGAGAGGAACTCCTGCTGGAAGACGTGGACGGGCACCTTCGCGCGGGCGCACAACTCCTCGACGCCCGTGTGCGCGTACCCGTACGCGCCGAACAACTCGCGCCCTGCCCGCAGGAGTCGGTCCCGCGCTCCCAGGAGCTCCATGGACCTCCCGACCGTCCCGTTCCGCCGGCTCGCCACGACACCCGCCATCGGTCCTCCTTCGTCGTCCGTACCGCTGTGCCCACTCTTCCCGTTCCGCGCGGTCGGTGGTGGGTCCGCCACGCACTCAGGACTCCATCACTTCCCGTGCTCCCCCGCCTCCGGAACTCCCCAAGAAACAACCCTCGGGGGGCGCGAGACCTGCCCCTTCACGCCTCGGCGCGGGCGCCCCCGCCTCCGGATCGGGCCCGCGCGACCGGGGTTGCCGACCGTGCCTGAACCGCCCGGACGCGGCGTCGGCGAGCCTGCGGGGCGGGCGGACGCGGCGTCGGCGAGCCTGCGGGCGGGCGTTGCGGGGGCTGCCGGAACGCCCGGCCGCCGCACGGTTCACGTTCCCGCGTCGGTCCGGAGCCTCTCGTCCTGCGGACGCACCGCGGCCGGTGAAGCGCGGGCCTCACCGGCCGGGGTGCGTCCATGGGCATGGCGCCATCCGGCGCCGGACGATCAGGCCTTGCCGGTGCAGATCGCGTCGTAGGGCCGCCCCGGGCTCGGGAACAGCTCCAGGGGCTTGCTGCCGGCCGGGCACTGCTCGGCCGTCTTCGTCAGGTCGAGCACCTTGCTCACACCGCTTCCGCCGCTGCCGCAGGCGACCTCCTTGGCCTGGTCGTCCACGCAGTCGCCCTTCACCAGCTGGCCGCCGCCCGCACCGGCGTCACCGGGGTGGTCACCGCTCAGGTTGCGGCCGCAGATGGTCTTGCTGGGGATACCGGACTTGGCGTCGCCGCCGGAACCGAAGGAGACCTTCACCGAGATGATCGCGTCCGTACCGGCCGGGCACTGGATGGAGTCGGAGAACATCGCGCCGTCCTTGATCTCCAGGGCCTTGATCGTCGCCTTGGAATCGCCGCAGTCCAGCGGCTGGTAGGCGTCCTTCGCGCTGCTGTCGGGCCCTGCGCAGTCGCCGACCTTCCAGTCCTTGGCCGCATGGGTCCCGTCGCTCGGCTTGTTGCAGGCAGTGGCCGCACCGAGGACGAGCGCGACGGCCAGCACCGCCTTCGAGCCGTTCAGGAGCGCCGTACGAGAGCTGCGTCGCGGGGAGAAATCGGTGCTGCTTCGGCTGCCGCTGTGGGGGCGCGTGCTGCCGTTGACTCTCATGCTGCTCCTCGGAGTTGGGGTATGGGGCGCGTCCCGCACAGCACTCGGCGCGGCCCGCGCAGGGTGGCGCGCGCGTGATGACGACAGGACCGGGCGCCGTGGTTCCCGCTCCGGCGGATTCAGCCTCCGTGCGGGGCCGGCGCGGCGAACTCCACTTCTGCGGCGCGCGCCACGACCTCCAGATCGCTGCCGAGCGCCCATTCGGCGACCCGTGAGACCACGGCGGCCGGGACGGGCCCGCTGATCCCGGGCGCGGCCGGGATGTCGTGCGTCGCGTGCGCGTCGTGCGGCATGACGACCCGGTACCCCAGCTCCAGCGCCGTGCGGGCCGTCGCCTGTACGCACATCTCGGACATCACGCCGCAGATGGCGAGCGCCCGCACCCCCGAGTCCCTCAACAGGCCGCCCAGCGGCGTCCCGTGGAATCCGTCGTCCCTGAGCTTGCGGATCACGACCTCCGTGGGCGAGGTCTCGACGGTGTGGCGGAGCTCCCACCCGGGCGTACCCGGCTCGTCGCCCGCTCCGGGCCGCCCGTCGTTCTGTACGTGGACGACGAGCGCCCCGTCCTTGCGCGCCCGCGCGATCAGCTCCGCCGTCCGGTCCACAAGCCCGGCTGCCCCGGGCACCGCCCGGTCACCGCGGACCGCGTCCGCCTGGACATCCACAACGATCAGTGCCTGCACGGGAAGTACGCGATTGCTCATACTTCATCATGTCCGCCGGCACCGGTGCGCCTCCACATGTTTCGAGGCGGACGGAGGATGCCTCCGCACCGGCTCGGACGTCGAGGAGGACCACTTCGTCCGGGCCGGCACAGCCGCCGCGCGGACAGGAACGACCACCGCTGCCCCGCCCTACTCGCTCAGCCCCGCAACACCCCAGCCCCGCCGGGCGGCTTCGGTCAGGATGTGGCCCCACTCCGTCATCAGGCGGGCGAACGCGTCGAAGTTGCCGCCCCGGCCGTCGGGAACGGCGGAGTACACGGTGAAGGTCTCGCGCAACCCGTCGAGCCGTGGCCGTACGCCCTCCCAGGTCGCAGCCAGCTCCCGGACACTGTCCGGTGAGCGTGCGACCAGCAGGCCGTACGCGACTTCCGGGTCGTCGGAGAAGAAGTCCCGATCCGTCTCTCCCGACTCGCCATCCATACCGTCCCAGATCAGCCCGAGCAGAAAGGCGTCCAGCCCGGCCCGCACCAGCGGATCGGCGTGGTCGCGGACGCGTTCCCAGTAGTGCGTGGCCCAGAAGTGCGGTTTGTACGAGCCGAGGGTGTCGAGGAACTCGTAAATGGCGAAGAAGGCGCCGTTCGGCCCCTTCGGCCGCTTCCAGTCGCCGTCGACCACGAGGGCGTCGTCATCCCACAGGCCGGTCTCGTCGGCGTACCAGGCATTCCTCAGACGCAACAGCCGTTCGCGCTGAGGTACTTCGCCCAGCCATGACCAGTCGGCGATCACCACCGTGATGTCGAGCCCCACGGCGCGAGGTTACCGGGCACGGTCGGGTCGCGGGCCCGGACGGCCCCGGCCGACGCGGCGTGGGCGGTCGACCGTTGAACCGGGCCGTTGGATCAGGGTGTCAGGACGGGCACTCCGTCAGCTTCGGCTTGTTCGGCGGGCTCGTCCTGTTCAGCAGCGGGGCGAGGTGGCCGGCGTACAGCCGCTCCCAGACCCCGTCGGTCATGATCTTCTTCAGCGCCGAACACACTTCCCCCTTCAGCCCCTTCTCGTCCGGCTTCATGGCGACGCCGTACCCCTCCGCTCCCGGACCGCTGTCCAGCCGCTTCAGCTCGGAGGGGTTGTTCTTGACGAACCCGGCGAGGATGACGTCGTCCGTGCTCACCGCATAGACCGACGAGGCCGGGTCCAGCAGGTCGCGCACGCACCGGTCGTAGCCGTTCGGCAGCGACTCCGTCATGTTGTAGCCCGCCTTGGGCAGCCACGTCTCGTACGTCGAGCTCCTCGCGGTACACACCTCGAACTGCTCTTTCCGCAGCATCCTGGAGTCGTCGATCGACACCGTCTTCGCCTTTCTGCGGACCATGAAGCTCCGGCTGGCCACGTAGTACGGGCCGGCGAACGCGACGCTGTAGTCGGGCGCCTTCGCGTGCTTGCGCTCCGGCGTGATGCTGTAGGTGGCGATGACCAGATCCACATCGCCCTTCTGCAGTATCGTGCTCCGGTTCTCGCTGCTCACGGGCTCGAAGGTGACCCGGTCGCGGCTGTAGCCCATTTCGCGCGCGATGGCGTAGGCCACGTCGATCTCGTAGCCGCGGTACGTACCGCTCTTGGTCTTCTCGCTCAGTCCGGGCTGATCGGCTTTGACGCCCACCGTCAGTTTCGGGTGCGCTTTGATGTACGGCTCCGGCTGGGAACCCTGCCCCGGCCGGGCGTCCGTCTCCGCCTCGCCGTCCCCGCTCATCCGGTCCACGGCGAACCATCCGAGACCGGCCAGCAGAGCCCCGCACACCACGGCCGCCGAGAGCTTCTGCCATGCCGGGACGCCCTTCTTCGGCTGCCGGGGCGGCGGCGGGGGCGGCGCGGGCGGTGTCCGAGGAGGTACGGGTGGGGGCACACTCTCCGGTTCCGGCTCCGGTTCCGGTTCCGGCTTCGCAGCGGAGTTGCGGAGGATCTTCCGCAGCATCTGCTCCGCGCTCTCGGCGCTCAGGCGCCGGCTCGGATCCTTGTGCATCAGCCGGCCCACGACCTCGGCCAGGTCCCCGCCGTGCTCCATCGGCAGCGGGTCGGACTGGCAGGCGGCGACCAGGACCTCGTACTCGTTCGGCCGGTCGAAGGGGTGCCTGCCCTCGACCATCTCGTACAGCGTGACACCCAGCGACCACAGGTCGGAGGCGGGTGTCGCGGTGCTCTCCCGCGGGGTCTGGGCGAGCAGTTCGGGCGCCAGGTACTTGAAGGTGCCGATGAGTTCACCCACCCTGGTGAGCGGGGCGGCGCCGTCGAAGGTCGCGATCCCGAAGTCCGCCAGGATCGCGAAGTCGTCCTTGGCGAACAGGATGTTGGCCGGCTTCACATCGCGATGGACCACCCGCGCCTCGTGAACCGCCCGCAGCCCGCTCAGCACCTGAAGGCCGATCGCGACCGTGCGGAGCACCGGCAGCCGCTGCTCCGCACGCATCAGGTCCGCCAGCGAACGCGCGTCGAGCAGGTCCATCACGATCCAGACCTGGTTGCCGGACTCGACCCGGTCGTGCACCGCCACCACGTTCGGATGCCTGATCCTGGCGATGGCCGCGGCCTCCCGCCGGGCCCGCTGCATCATCTGCTCCTGCGTGGCCGCCCCGACGACGTCCCGGCCCAGCAGGCCCTTCACCGCGACATGACGGTCCAGGCGGGTGTCCAGCGCCTCCCAGACCTCGCCCATGCCACCGCGCCCGAGGCTGTGCAGCAACTCGTAACGGCCGTCGATCACATGATGCGGAGCGGGGGCCGCCGCCCGGTCCGGCGACCGGGACGGGTCCGACGCCGGCTCCGCCGGGGGCCACGACCGCGCGTGTCCACTCGAATCGCTCCGGAGGAAGTCGCCCGCCCAACCGCCGTCGGCACCACGGGGGGACTTCTCGCCCTGCCCGTGGTCCGGATCGCGCCCGGCCGTACCCTCGCTGTGCATGCGACCCCCTGTGGACTACATGGTGGCAACAGACTAGACGTTCGGCCATATGCGGAGCGGCCCACAGCACTTGCGATTCGGTCACCTCACGACCGCTCCCGGCCACCCTTGCGGCCTCCCGCGCTCACCCCTCGGCGAACCGCTCCCCGCACCGGCTGCAGAACACCGGCTCCGGATCCTGCGAGAGCCGGCCGCACCCCGGGCAGACCCGGTCCAGCATGCAGGGGGACTCGCCGCCCTCGTACGACAGGGCAGGGGCGGCGGACCTGATCGTCAGACCGGGGCGGCGGCGGTGGACGGTCAGGCAGGTGAGGCCGTCCGGGCCGGCGGCGAGGGCGCGGCGGGAGGTCCGGGGCAGCCAGGCGACGGTGGTGGGCGTCAACTCCAGCGAATCGTCACCCGCCTCGATCCGGCCGTTGCCCGCGACGACGACCAGAAGGACGTCCAGCACGTCCTCCTGGTGCTCTCCGACCTGGCCGCCGGGCGGCAGGCGCACCAGGTTGGCGTCCAACTCGCGCCCTCGCTCGGCCAGTTGCCACAGCGCCCCGCGACGGTCGGGGGTCGCGTCCCGGAGCAGTTCGTCGAGTACGGCCAGAACGCGCGGTACGGAAGTCACGGCACTCAGGCTACGCCCCGGTGGGGGGCGGTGCCGGGCTGTCGTACGGGCATGCGAAGCTGTGCGTCCGCTGTATGCGCGCGCCGGCACTCGTACCCCCCACTGGTCACCTGTGACCTGTGTCGTCGCATGGCACAGCGGGTCATGAACCGACATCGAAGACGATCCCTGGGGTACGACTTGAGATCGAAGCGCAGAATCCCGAACCAGCCCTTCTCGAAGCGAAGAACCTGGATCACGGCCGCCGTGGCGACCTCCGCAGTCGCCGGTGTCCTGGTCTTCGAGGGGGTGACGGGCAACTCCTCGGTGGACACCGACGCCAAGTCCGGCCCCCCGAAGGCCGATGTGCGCGCCACCTCGCTGAAGGTCGGCGACGACGGCACGTCCGCCACCCTCGGCAAGCGGGACACCGCACCGTTCAGCATGCTGGGCGTCACCTGGACCGACCCGGCGGCGAGGATCGCCGGAGCCGTGGAGGTCCGCACCAAGTCCGCCACCAGCGGGAACTGGACGTCCTGGGTGCCCCTCGAAACCGATGTGGACGGGCGTACGGAGGCCGGCCGGTCCGGCGTACGAGGCAGCACCGAGCCCCGCTGGGTGGGGCCCTCCAACGGTGTGGAGGTACGGATAAACGCGGGCGGCAAGGTCTCCGCGAAGCTGCCCGCGGGGCTGCAACTGGACACCGTTGACCCGGGCCGGAGCGGCTCGCTCGCCGCGGAACCGGTCGCCTTCGCGGCCGACCTGCCCGCCGAGGACCCGACGGCCACGCCCACCGCCGAACCGTCGGACCCGGCCCCGTCCGACCCGGCCACGCCCGGCGACGGCACGGAACCGCCCGCCGAGCCCACGCCGACCGAACCGGCGCCGCCGACCCCGTCCGAACCGGCCACCCAGGAGCCCACTGCCCCGGCGAGCCCGAGCCCCTCTGCGTCGCCGAGCTCCTCCCCGGGCGAGACCCTGCCGCCCGCGCCGCCGTCGACCGTGCCGAAGCCGCCCATCACCTCGCGTGCGGGGTGGGGCGCCGACGAGTCGATGAGCCCGGAGGCGCCGGAGTACACGGACACCGTCAAGGCGGTCTTCGTCCACCACACCGCCGGGACCAACAACTACACGTGCGCCGAATCCGCCGCCGTCGTACGCAGCGTGTACGCGTACCACGTCAAGAGCGAGAAGTGGAAGGACATCGGCTACAACTTCCTGGTCGACAAGTGCGGGACGGTCTTCGAGGGCCGTAAGGGCGGCGTGGACCGGCCGGTCTTCGGCGCACACACCTACGGCTTCAACCGGCAGACGGCCGGCATCGCGGTCATCGGCACGTACACGGACACGTCCGCCCCGAGTGCGGTGACCACCGCGGTGGCCCGGATCGCCGCGTGGAAGCTCGGCCAGTACCAGGGCGACCCGGCGGGCACCACGACGCTCGTCGCGGGCGCCACGGGCAGCAACAACTTCGGAAAGGCCTTCACCACCGGTACGAAGTACACCTTCAGCCAGATCTCCGGCCACCGCGACGGCTTCAACACCCAGTGCCCCGGCCTCAAGCTGTACGGACAGCTGCCCACGATCCGCAGCCTCGCCGCAGGCCCCGTCACCGGGCTGGCCGTCAAGTCGGTGACCGGCGCAGGGCTCTCGGGCACGACGTACTACACCAGGTCCGCGGTCACCGTGGGCTGGTCGGCGAGCACCCCGAGCACGTTCGTCTCCAAGTACGAGCTGCTGGTCGACGGCAGGTCCGTCGCCACCACCGCGGGTACCGCGACCTCCGCGCCGGCCACCCTCGCCCTCGGCTCCCACAAGATCCAGGTCCGCGCCACGCACCAGTCGGGCAAGGTCACCACGTCGGCGGCGGCCACCGTGGTAGCCGAGCAGACGGCGCCCACGTTCTCGACCAGGCCGAACCTGGCGCTGCGCACCGGCACGGTCAACACCACGGCCGTCCCGCTCACCCTGAAGTGGAAGGCGACCGACGCCGCTTCGCTCAAGGAGGTCCGGCTCACCGCGCCGGTGGCCAGGACCTACGGCCCGACGACCACCAGTGCCTCGCACACCGCCAAGTCCGGCGCGGCGACCACCTGGTCCATGAAGGCGTACGACCGGGCGGGCAACACGGCCACCGCCTCGGTCGCCGGTACGCCGGTCATCGTGCAGGAGAGCTCTGCGACGAAGTCCGGATCGTGGACGACGCGGTCCTCGTCGAGCTACCTCGGCGGCAAGTCGTACTCCAGCTCGTCGAAGGGTGCCGCGCTGAGCTGGACGTTCACCGGCCGCTCGGTCGCCCTGGTGGCCTCCCGGGCGACCACGTCCGGGCAGGTCCACGTCTATGTGGACGGGGTGAAGGTGTCCACGGTGGATCTGAAGTCCAGCACCACCAAGTACCGGGACGCGCTGTGGACGAAGAGCTGGTCGTCCAGCGCCAAGCACACCGTCAAGATCGTTGTCGTCGCCACCTCGGGCCGGCCGACGGTCACCACCGACGGCATCGTGTATCTGAAGTAGCCCGCACGGCCTGACGCACTGCCCCCGGCACCCCGCTGCTCCGCCGGGGGCAGTCGCATGCCCATCGCCCTTGCTTCGAGCGGACTCGAAGGCGTTGGCTTGACCTCCATGGAGTACACACAGCTCGGACGCACCGGACTCAAGGTCAGCCGCCTCGTCCTCGGCACCATGAACTTCGGCCCGCAGACCAATGAGGTGGACAGCCACGCCATCATGGACGCGGCGCTGGACACGGGTCTGAATTTCTTCGACACCGCGAATGTGTACGGCTGGGGCGAGAACAAGGGCCGCACCGAGGAGATCATCGGCACCTGGTTCGCCAAGGGCGGCGAGCGCCGCGACAAGGTGGTCCTGGCCACCAAGATGTACGGGAACATGGGCACCGACGGCGAGGCCTGGCCCAACCACGACAAGCTCTCCGCCGTGAACATCCGCCGCTCCGTCGACGCTTCGCTGAAGCGGCTCCAGACGGACTACATCGACCTCTACCAGTTCCACCACGTCGACCGGAACACCCCCTTCGAGGAGATCTGGCAGGCGATCGACGTCCTGGTGCAGCAGGGCAAGATCCTCTATGCCGGTTCGTCGAACTTCGCCGGTTACAAGATCGCCCAGGCCAATGAACTGGCCGCCCGGCGGGGCTCGTTGGGCCTGGTCAGCGAACAGTGCATCTACAACCTGATCGAGCGCCGCGCCGAGATGGAGGTCATCCCGGCCGCGCAGGAGTACGGCCTCGGTGTCATCCCGTGGTCCCCGCTGCACGGCGGGCTGCTGGGCGGTGTGCTGAAGAAGGAGCGCGAGGGCACGGCCGGGCGCTCGGCCTCCGGCCGCAGCGCGGACTCGCTGAAGGACGCGGCGCAGCGCGCGAAGATCCAGGCCTACGAGGATCTGCTCGAAAAGCACGGTCTGGAGCCGGGCGAGGTCGGCCTGGCCTGGCTGCTCACCCGCCCCGGGGTGACCGGCCCGATCGTCGGCCCGCGCAACCGGGAGCAGCTGGACTCGGCGCTGCGGGCGCTGGAGCTCGATCTCTCGGCGGAGCTGCTGGCTTCGCTGGACGAGATCTTCCCGGGTCCGGGGCCTTCGCCGGAGGCGTTCGCCTGGTGAGGACCGTCTGACGGACCGCCGGCCGTCGCCGCCTCGTCCCCTCGGGGGCGCGGGCGGCGGCGGCCCGTTTCCGTGCCCGGTTCAGGGCGCGTCCAGTTCCTTCGGGGCCGCCGCCGGCCGGTCCGGCTCCGCCTCGCCGGTCGCGCGGGCGATCCTCAGCGGCCCGCGCCGGAAACGGGTCGTCGTACGCCTCGGAGCCGAGCGGCCGCTCCCCCTCGTGGAAGAAGCTGCTCGGCCCGATCCGCCCGGCGGCCCCGGCCGCGTCACGCCCCGACCGCGGACGCCACGGCGACGACGACGAACATCAGTACGAGCACGGCCGCCATGACGCGGTTTCTGGTCTTCGGATCCACCCTCCGAGCCTAACCGCCGGTCTCAGTGCCCCAGCGCCCAGGATGCGACCACCTCGTACCTGGGCCGCTCGCCCGGCACCCCCGCGACCGGCAGATTGCTGCGCACGAGGGCCATCTCGCCGACCTTCCAGCCGGTGCCCTCGAAGCCTGCGAGCGCCTCGACACAGGGACGCAGATCGACCTCGGCGCGGCGGCTGCGGGCGAGGGTGAGGTGCGGGCTGTAGCGGCGGTGCTCGTCCATCGGGATACCGGAGCGGCGGGCTGCGGCTTCGGCGCGCTCGGCGAGGAGCCGCAGCGTGTCCAGCGCGCCCGCGGCCCCCACCCAGAGCGCCCGCCCACCGAACCGGCCGGCACCGTGGATGCGCAGCGGGAAGGGGTCGGTGCGGTGGGCGGCCCGGGCGAGGCGCTCCTCCAGCTCGGGCAGCAGTTCCTCGTCCACGGGCCCCAGAAAGGCCAGCGTGAAGTGCCAGCCGGGCACACCGGTCCAGCGAAGATGCTCGGCCTCGGGCAGCGCCTGCAGGGGGGCGACGGCACGGCGCAGTTCCTCGACGGCGGGGGCGGGCGGCAGCACGGCAACGAAGAGTCTGAGACGGCTCATGGGCCGAGTGTCGCACCGTACCGGCGTGCCCTGGTCTTCGTACGTATCGTTGTACTACGCGGCTGCCCGCGCCCGCGCGGCAGCGGGGAGAAGCGCCACGATGACCGTCGCAGAGACCGACAGGATCGAGATGGCCGAAGAGAGCGACGAGCGGACTCTGGACATGATGTTCGAGTGGCTTGAGCCCACCCCCGAGGGATTCAAGGTCGAGATCGTCGAGGGCAACATCTACATGTCGCCGCAACGGCGCACACACTGGCGGATCATTCTCGACATCATCGAGCAGTTGCGCGCAAGGTACCCCCGGGAGCGCTTGCTGTCCGATGTGCGCATCGACTTCCCCGGGATGCTCAACGGTTTCGCCTCCGATGTCGTGGCCCTGGCCGAAGGTGCCATGGAGGATGCCAACGGCCGATACCACTACGGGGACATCGACTTCGTGGCCGAGGTGATCTCGAAGAGCACCGCCGCCAACGACTACGGATCGAAGAAGGCCACCTAGGCCACCGCCGGTGTGCCCGTGTACCTCATCGTCGACCCGTACACCGGTACCTGGCATCTCCACACGCTCCCGAAGGAGGACGAGTACCGCAGCGTACTGAGCCTCGACTTCGGTAACCCGGTCGACCTCGTCCCGACCGTGGTGGGCCTCACCCTGGAGACCGGCGGCTTCCCCCACGACTGACGCTACGAGGCACATGGCACGGCCCCGACCGGTGCTCACCGGTCGGGGCCGTGCCATGTGCCTCGTCGGACGGCGCTCACGCCGCCGCGGCCAGCTCCTCCCGCTGGACGAGCCGGACGTGGGGGCGGCCGGGCCGCAGGTCGACGCGGAGGCGCAGGCCGCCGACGCGAGCCAGCATCAGGCCGACACCGAGCGCGGCCACCAGCGAGAACGCGCCGCCGACGGCCATGCCCGTACGGACCCCGTAGGTGTCGCTGATCCAGCCGACGATCGGGGCGCCCACCGGCGTACCACCGGCGAAGACCATCATGTACAGGCTCATGACCCGGCCGCGCATGGCCGGGTCGGCGGCCATCTGGACGCTCGTGTTCGCGCTGATGTTGGTCGTCAGCCCGATCATGCCGATCGGGACGAGCAGGATCGCGAAGAGCCAGACGGACGGTGACAGGGACGCGATGATCTCCAGCAGCCCGAACACCGTGCCCGCTGCCACCAGCATCCGCAGCCGGGAGGCGCGGCGGCGGGCGGCGAGCAGGGCGCCGGCCAGGGAGCCGGCCGCCATCAGGATGTTGAAGAACGAGTACATCCCGGCGCCGCCGTGGAAGATCTCGTCCGCGAAGGCCGTGAGCCAGATCGGGAAGTTGAACCCGAAGGTGCCGACGAAGCCGACCAGGACGATCGGCCAGATCAGCTCGGGATGGCCGGAGACGTAGCGCAGGCCCTCCCTCAGCTGGCCCTTGGCGCGGGGTACGACAGTGGTCTTGTGCAGCTCGCCGGGACGCATCATCAGCAGGCCGATGAGCGGGGCGGCGAAGGACAGGCCGTTGAACATGAAGGCCCAGCCGCTGCCGACCGTGGTGATCAGGACACCCGCGACCGCCGGGCCGATGAGCCGGGCGGACTGGAAGTTCGCCGAGTTGAGACTGACCGCGTTGCGCAGCTGTGCGGGTCCGACCATCTCGGACACGAACGACTGGCGGGCCGGGTTGTCGACCACCGTCACCATGCCGAGCAGGAAGGCGATGAGGTAGACGTGCCACACCTGGACCACGCCGGAGAGTGTGAGCACCGCGAGGGCGATCCCGCACAGGCCGAGCGCCGCCTGGCTGACGAGGAGAAGCTTCCGCTTCGGCAGACGGTCCGCGATGACACCGCCGTAGAGGCCGAACAGAAGCATGGGAAGGAACTGGAGGGCCGTGGTGATGCCGACGGCGGTGGCGGACCCGGTGAGGCTCAGCACAAGCCAGTCCTGCGTGATGCGGGACATCCAGGTACCGGTGTTGGAGATCACGGCGCCCGTGGCGAACAGGCGGTAGTTACGGATCTTCAGCGACGAGAAGGTCCCGCCGGGCTTGCTCTCGTGGGTGGAAGTCGGTGCGGGGGCGGAGTCTGCTCCGGATCCCGTACTCAAAAGGGTTCGCCTCCTCGGGCGTATGCGTTTCGCTGACTGACGGGGTGCGGAGGCAGGGGCGGTGCGCCGGCTGTGGTCCCGCGCACCGCCCCTGCCGCTACAGATGGGCGAGCTTCTCCAGCACGGGCGCCGCCTTGCGGAGCGTCTCCCACTCGTCCTCGTCCAGGCCCTCGGCGAGGGCGGTCAGCCAGGCGTTCCGCTTGGAGCGGCTCTCTTCGAGCATGGCTTCCGCCTGCTCGGTCTGGCTGACCACCTTCTGGCGACGGTCATCGGGGTGCGGTTCCAGTCTGACCAGCCCCTTGGCTTCGAGCAGCGCGACGATGCGAGTCATCGACGGAGGCTGCACATGCTCCTTGCGGGCCAGCTCGCCCGGTGTGGCCGAGCCGCACCTGGCAAGCGTGCCGAGCACCGACATCTCGGTGGGGCTCAGCGACTCGTCGACGCGCTGGTGCTTGAGGCGCCGGCTGAGCAGCATCACGGCGGAGCGAAGGGAGCTCACGGCGGCCGCACTGTCGCCGTCGTGGATCAGGTCAGGCATGTTTATTAGCGTAACTCATTACCTACCCTAAAGACCATTCGTGTTACACGCGCGCGAGGCGCTTCGCCCAATCACTCACCCGAACGAGTGAGTTGGATGCGTAAAGTGACGCGAAACGACCCACTGGCCCGTAACCCTGCTTGCCATGGGATCGACTGTGCTCAGCCTGCGGATAGACGGTGAGCTGCTCGACCGGCTCCGGCAGCATGCCGCCAAACGCGGAATGAGCGTCCAGGACTATGTCGTCCGGACGCTCATTCGCGATGACTTCGACGAGCGCTTCAAGGCGGCCGTCGACGAGACGGAGAGGTTCTACGGCCCCGAGAGGACCGCGGGGATCAGGGCCGAAGAGGTCACGTGAGGCCGAGGGCCGGCATCGCGTAGTAGAAGACGAAGACGGCCGACACCACGTACATGGGCACCGGCACCTCGCGCCAGCGTCCGGCCGCCACCCGCAGCACGGAGAAGGCGATGAAGCCGATGCCGATGCCGTTGGTGATCGAGTAGGTGAACGGCATCATCACCATGGCCAGGAAGGCCGGGATGGCGAGCGTGTAGTCGCTCCAGTCGATGTCCCGCACCGAGCCCGAGATGATCAGGAAGCCCACCGCCAGCAGCGCGGGGGTGGCCGCCTGCGAGGGCACCATGGTCGCCAGCGGCGTCAGGAACAGCGACACCGTGAACAGCAGGCCCGTCACGATGCTCGCGAGGCCGGTGCGGGCGCCCTCGCCGACACCCGCCGTGGACTCCACGAAGCAGGTCGTGGCGGAGGAGGAGCTCGCACCGCCCGCGGCGACCGCGATGCCGTCCACGAACAGCACCTTGTTGATACCGGGGAAGTTGCCCTCCGGGTCGGTCAGCTTCGCCTCGTCGCCGACCCCGAGGATGGTGCCCATCGCGTCGAAGAAGCAGGACAGCAGCACGGTGAAGACGAACAGGATGCCGGTGAGCACACCGACCTTCTCGAAGCCGCCGAACAGACTGACCTCGCCGATCAGCCCGAAGTCGGGTGTGGAGACCGGATTGCCCGGCCACTGCGGGACGGTCAGGCCCCAAGCCCCGGCCGGCAGGTCGGCGACGGCGTCGATGATCAGCGCGACGGCCGTCATCGCCACGATGGAGATCAGGATCGCGCCCGGCACCTTGCGGACGAGCAGCGCGAGGGTGAGCAGCGTACCGAGGACGAAGACCAGGACCGGCCAGCCGTTGAGGTGGCCGTCACCGCCGAGCTGGAGCGGCACGGTGGTGTGCGCGGCGTCCGGGATACGGGAGACGAAGCCCGAGTCGACCAGGCCGATCAGCAGGATGAAGAGACCGATACCGATCGCGATGCCCTTGCGGAGCGAGGTCGGCACGGCGTTCATCACGCGTTCCCGCAGGCCCGTCGCGACCAGCAACATCACCACGATGCCGGCGAGGACGACCATGCCCATCGCGTCCGCCCAGCTCATCCGGGGGGCGAGCTGGAGGGCCACGACGGTGTTGACGCCGAGGCCGGCCGCCAGCGCGATCGGCACATTGCCGATGACACCCATCAGGAGCGTGGAGAACGCGGCGGTCAGCACAGTGGCGGTGACCAGCTGGCCACCATCGAGCTGATGACCGTACATGTCCTTCGCGCTGCCGAGAATGATCGGGTTCAGCACGATGATGTACGCCATTGCGAAGAACGTGGCGAAGCCGCCGCGGATCTCGCGCGCGACCGACGACCCCCGCTCGGAGATCTTGAAGAAACGATCCAGGCTGCTTTGTGGCTGGGGAGCCGAGGGCTGCTTGGCGTCGACCGGAGCGGTGGCCGAGGGGGACATGTATGACCTCAGTCGTACGTAGAGGGGGAGTGAAAGTGGTCAGCTTTGGACTTTTACACGAATAATTCGAGTCAGCCGTAAGCAGATTCAGTATGAATACATAAGGCGAAGATCGCTATCTCCGCGCGTAGACCCTTGGGGCGACCGGCCGGGCAAGGCTTCGGCTCCGCCGTCCTCACGGGGCGGCGAAGGGGCCCCATACACTGAGGTCATGGCGAAGTGGACACCGAAGCACGAGGCACCCGAGCCCCTGGAGGGGCCCGTCGTCGCCACCATCACCGGCGGCACGATCCTCTGGTTCGTCCTCTTCCTGGTCCAGCTCCCCTTCTACGGCTGGTTCGACGACCACGGACACCTGTGGTGGCTGTGGACCTGTCTGGCCGGTGCGGGGCTCGGCCTGATCGGCATCTGGTACGTGCGGGGACGTGACGCCGCGATCAAGCGGGCAGCCGCCGCGGCCGCCGACACCGCCTCTTCCACCGGTACCGCCACGTCGGCCGACACCGGGAAGGGCGCCACCGCCTGAGGGTCCGGCACCGGCCCCGTACCACCTCAGGACCATCGCCCTCCTCCCCCGGTCTGATCTTCGGACCCCTCAGTGGGTGAACCGGACCATCCCCCCGTACCGTCGAAACCATGACGCAGCGGGCACCCCATTCCTTCGGTGAGCAGACTCCCGAAGCAACCGGCTCCACCAGCCACCCCGGTTCGGCCATGATCGACGCCGGGGCCGAGCTCGACCCGGTCCACCCGGTGAGGCTGCCCGCCCCGGCCGTGGACCCACGCGGGCTGAGCGCTGCCGAGGTGGCCGAACGGATCGCCCGCGGCGAGGTCAACGACGTACCCGTCCGCTCGTCCCGCTCGCTGCGCGAGATCGTCCGCGCCAACGTCTTCACCCGGTTCAACCTGATCATCGGCGTGCTCTGGCTGATCATGCTGGCCGTCGCGCCGTTCCAGGACAGCCTCTTCGGCTTCGTGATCATCGCCAACACCGGCATCGGCATCATCCAGGAGTGGCGGGCCAAGAAGACCCTGGACAGCCTCGCGGTCATCGGCGAGGCGAAACCCACGGTCCGCCGGGACGGGATCTCGGCCGAGATCTCCACCTCCGAGATCGTCCTCGGCGATCTCATCGAGCTGGGCCCCGGCGACAAGGCCGTGGTGGACGGCACGGTCGCCGAGGCCGACGGCCTGGAGATCGACGAGTCACTGCTCACCGGCGAGGCCGACCCGGTGCTGAAACAACCCGGCGACCCGGTGATGTCCGGCAGCTTCGTCGTCGCGGGCGGGGGCGCCTTCACCGCCACCAAGGTCGGCCGCGAGGCCTACGCCGCCCAGCTCGCCGAGGAGGCGTCCCGCTTCACCCTCGTCCAGTCCGAGCTGCGCACCGGCATCTCCACGATCCTCAAGTACGTCACCTGGATGATGGTGCCGACCGCGATCGGCCTGATCATCAGCCAGCTCTTCGTCAACGACAACGACGTCAGGGGATCGATAGCCCGGACCGTCGGCGGCATCGTCCCGATGATCCCCGAGGGCCTGGTGCTGCTCACCTCGGTCGCCTTCGCGATCGGGGTCATACGGCTCGGCCGCAAGCAGTGCCTGGTCCAGGAGCTCCCCGCCATCGAGGGCCTGGCCCGGGTCGACGTCGTCTGCCTGGACAAGACCGGCACCCTCACCGAGGGCGGCATGGACGTCACCGAGGTGCGGACGCTCGGCGGGGCGGACGACACGTACATACGCAGTGTGCTGGGCGCCATCGGCTCGTCCGACCCACGGCCCAACGCCAGCCTCCAGGCCATCGTCGACGCCTGCCCGGACGGCGAGCGGTGGCGGTGCACGCAGGCGCTGCCGTTCTCCTCGGCCCGCAAGTACAGCGGCGCCGCCTTCGACGAGGGCGGCGGCCGGCAGTCGTCCTGGCTGCTCGGCGCCCCCGATGTGCTGCTGCCCGAGCAGGACCCGACGCTCGCCGAGATCGAGCAGTTCAACGCGCAGGGCCTGCGGGTGCTGCTGCTGGCCCGCACCGAGGGTGCGCTCGACGGGCCGGACGTCGCGGCCGGGGCCGAGCCGAGCGCCCTGGTCGTGCTGGAGCAGCGGCTGCGGCCCGACGCCGGGGAGACCCTGGCGTACTTCGCCGACCAGCGGGTCGCCACGAAGGTCATCTCCGGCGACAACGCGGTCTCCGTCGGCGCGGTCGCCGGAAAGCTGGGGCTGCCGGGCGCCGAGCACACCCTGGACGCGCGCCGGATGCCCACCGAGCCGGACGACATGGCCACGGCGATGGAGGAGAACGCGGTCTTCGGCCGGGTCACCCCGCAGCAGAAGCGGGACATGGTCGCCGCCCTCCAGTCCCGCGGCCACACCGTCGCCATGACCGGCGACGGCGTCAACGACGTGCTGGCGCTGAAGGACGCCGACATCGGCGTCTCCATGGGTTCGGGCTCCGAGGCGACCCGGGCCGTCGCCCAGATCGTGCTGCTGAACAACAGCTTCGCGACGCTGCCGTCCGTCGTCGCCGAGGGCCGCCGGGTGATCGGCAACATCACCCGGGTCGCCACCCTGTTCCTGACCAAGACCGTCTACTCGGTGCTGCTGGCGGTCCTGGTGGTCTGCTCCCAGGTCGACTACCCGTTCCTGCCGCGCCATCTGACCCTGCTGTCCACGCTGACCATCGGCGTCCCGGCGTTCTTCCTGGCCCTGGCCCCCAACAAGGAACGGGCGCATCCGCACTTCGTGCGCCGGGTCATGCGGTACGCGATCCCGTCGGGCGTCATCGCGGCCGCCGCCACCTTCACGACGTATCTGATCGCCCGGCACTACTACACCGGTGCGGGCGCCCTGGAGGCGGAGACCAGCGCGGCCACGCTCACGCTCTTCCTGGTCTCGATGTGGGTGCTGGCGATCATCGCCCGCCCGTACACCTGGTGGCGGATCGGCCTGGTGCTGGCGATGGGGCTGGCGTTCCTGCTCGTGCTGGCGGTGCCCTGGCTCCAGGAGTTCTTCGCACTGAAGCTGGTCGGGACGACGATGCCGTGGGCCGCGGTGGGCATCGCGGTGGTGGCGTCGGCCGCCCTGGAGTACACCTGGCGGCTGGTCAGCCGACGCTTCCCGGCGTAGGGGCGGTCCCCCGCCCCCGCCGTCACGGCACGTCGTTGCCTCGCGTCGTCACTTCACGTCGACGAAGTCACCGGCGGTGGTGACGGCCGGGGTGGTGGACGTACCCGCGAAGCTGTAGCGCCAGTAACCGTCGACCGACGCCTTGACCGTGGTCTTCAGGTTCCCGGTGCTGTTCGTCCTGATCGTCTTCACCGTGGTGTACGTGGAGCTCGTCTTCTTGCGGAACTGGAGCTTCACCGACTGCGTCGCGTAACCGTGGTACGCGTGGTCCTCCCAGTTCGCCCGCGACAGCTTCCCCGTCACCGTGATCGTCCCGCCCTTCTTCACCGGCTCCGGCGCAGCGTTGACGGTCAGCTTCGAGTAACGCTGGACGTTCGTGGTGGCGGCGAAGTCGGAGTAGTGGCTGGAGCCGTCCTTGGCCTCGGCGCCCGCGAGAACGTGCCAGGAGCCCGCCAGCGCGTTCTTGTACAGGTCGACCCTGGGGTCGACGGTGATGGTGAGGGAGCAGGTGCTGGTGGTCGCGCTCGCGGCCTTGCAGGTCGCCTCGTCCTCGTTGGGCAGCAGGGCGCCGTCCATGCCCTCGTCCTGGTCCTTGCCGTGCCACAGAAGCAGCCAGCCGGTCTCGATGCCGGAGGCGTGCGAGGCGGTGACCGAGACGGTGATGGTCCTCGGCGCCGTCGTCCCCAGGACGGTGCTCCTGCCGCCATTGATGGTGATCTTGGAAATGACGGGGTCGGCCGATGCCGCGTGCGCCGCAGGGGCGGCGAGGGCGGACAGGACCAGGGCGCCGGAGGCTGCGGCGACAGTGGCACGTATGCGCATGGGTTTCTCCGTGGAGAAAGGCCTTGGGGGCCGGACTGGATGCACGGGACGGATGCGTGAGCAGCGGGACCCCTCACGGAGGGATCCCGCTGCTCACGGGTGACCACAGGTGGCCGGGTGCGGCCACCTGTGGGACTACTTCGCGTTGTCGCTTCGCTTTCGCTTCGCGTCGTTACTTCACGTCGACGAAGTCACCGGCGGTGGTGACGGTCGGGGTGGTGGACGTACCCGCGAAGCTGTAGCGCCAGTAACCGTCGACCGACGCCGTGACCGTGGTCTTCAGGTTCCCGGTGCTGTTCGTCCTGATCGTCTTCACCGTGGTGTACGTGGAGCTCGTCTTCTTGCGGAACTGGAGCTTCACCGACTGCGTCGCGTAACCGTGGTACGCGTGGTCCTCCCAGTTCGCCCGCGACAGCTTCCCCGTCACCGTGATCGTCCCGCCCTTCTTCACCGGCTCCGGCGCAGCGTTGACGGTCAGCTTCGAGTAACGCTGGACCCGGGCGGTGCTGTAGTAGTCGGTGTAGGCGATGTCCGTCTGGTTACCGGCGAGCACACCCGCCGAGACGTGCCAGGTGCCGGCCAGGGCGTTCTTGTACAGGTCGTAGCGCGGGTCGACCGTGAACGTCAGCTTGCACGTGGAGGTCGTCGCGTTGACCTTGGTGCACGTCGCCACGTCCTCGTTCGGCAGGATCGCGCCGTCGATGGTGTCCGGCGACGTCGGGTTCGTGCCGTGCCACAGGTCGGCGTAGGCGTCGACGATGCCGGAGGCGTGCGAGGCGGTGACGGAGATGGAGAACGTCCTCTTGGCGGTGGTGCCCAGGACGATGTTCTTGCCGCCGTTGACGACGACCTTGGAGATGACGGGTTCCGACGCGTCGGCGGTGGTGGCCGCGGCGGCCTTCGAGGCGCCCCGGGCGGCGGTGCCGAAGGCCTCGGCACCCGACGTCGGCTTGTTCAGGTTCGGAACGGAGTGGTCGCCCGCGAGGGCGGCCGGGACAGCCAGAGCAGACAGGACCAGGGCGCCGGAAACGGCTGCCACAGTGGCACGAATACGCATGTGTTTCCCCAGTGGAGAAAGGCCCCGCGGGCACGTGATGCGCCACGGGCGGGGCTGGTTCGGACGGTGAGTCTGCTGACTCGTCAAACCAGACCCGCAACGCATGTGAAGGGTTGTACACGAAAATGAACTTCTCGCGAAGATCTCTCCGTGTGAGCACCCGGACACACCTGACGATCCGTCAGTCGAACCAGCGGTCCCGGGCCAGTTCCTCCGTACGGGAGGGGTCCTCCAGCAGCGCCGCGACCTCGAAGCGGCGCGGCCACTGCCCCGCCGCCCAGGCCAGGCCCGCCGCGACACCCTCCAGCGTGGCGGCGTGCACCGTGCCGTCGGGGGTGCGGCGCCAGTCCAGTTCGACGCCGCCCGCGCGCAGTTCGCCGTGCTCGACGTACACGTCCGGGGTGCCGGCGCCGAGCAGCACCCGTACCGCGTCCGGTACGTGATGCTCCTCGCCCTCCGTCGACACCTCCGCCTCGACGCTCTCGCCGAGCCGGCGCACCTGGAACAGCTCGGCCAGCTCGGCCGCGCGCGTGGGGGCGACCGGGAGCAGCGGGAGCCCGTCGGTGAGCGGCAGCAGATCGGGGGCGTCCGCGATCACGGCGTCCGCCGCGTCGACGACCCGCACCTCGCCGTCGACCACGGCCCGCAGCTCGTCCGGCAGCGTGACCTGCTCCGGGTCGAGGTCGGCCAGGGCGGTGTACAGGGAGTGCAGTTGTACGGGGCCGACCGGTCGGTCCTCGTCCGCGAGCCGGCCGAGGAGTTCGGCGGCGCCGCCCGGCTCGTCGAGCAGGGCAGCCACGGAGGTCCGTACGCCGAGGGCGCGCAGCACCTGCGCGTCGTCGAACCCGGTCGCGTCGGCGGAGTCGTACAGCCCGGCGAGCCGGGGGTCGCCGCCCGCGGCCCGCAGCCCGGCGGGGCGGCGGCCGTCGAGCACCGGGTGGTCGCGCAGCCACCAGGCCGTGTAGGGGCGGACGGACTGTGTGGTGCCGTCCGGCAGCAGCACCCGCACCGGCTGGGTCAGCGCGTCGCGCAGCGGCGGCCGGGCGAGCATGGCCAGCGCCTGCGGCCAGGCGTCGTCGTCGACCAGGTCCAGATCGCGGACGGCGACGATCTCGGTGGCGACAGGCGGTACCGGCGTGTCCGGCAGCTGATCGAGGACGTCCTCGCACCACACGTCCACGGCGTCCAGCAGACCGGCGTCGTCGGGTTCGGCGAAGTCGCCCTCGCGCGGCTCCAGTTCGTCCGGGTCCAGCACGACGTCGGTGGCCCGCACGAGGGCGAAGGTGGCCAGCACCCCGCAGGCGGTGAGCGGCTGTTCGCCCCAGCGGTCGGCCAGTTCCTGGTCGCAGAGGGCGAGTTCGCCCTCCCGCATGACGGCCGCGAACGGGCTCGCGGGCAGCACGAGTTCCCCGGCGGGGGCCGGTTCGCCGTCCTCGTCGGGGAGTGCGAGGGCACCGAGCCAGGGCTCGTCGCCGGGTGCCAGCTCGGCGTCCCGGACGAGGGTGAGGACGGTCTCGGCGAGCTCGTCGCCGTCCAGCGCGTCCTCGTCCCAGACCTCGCCCGCGTCCAGCGAACCGGCGACGGCGGCCCGCACCTGCGGGGTCGTCAGCACGGCGCGCGGGGTGGCGGGCAGGGCGCCCAGCTTCTCCAGCAGCGGATGGGCGGCGTCCGGGTGGGCCACCTTCAGCCCGAGCCGGGCGAGGCGTTCCAGCACAGGTCCGGCAGCTGCGTCGGGGAGCGGGAGGAGCACCTGGCGGGGTCCGATGGTGGTGCGGGGCACGGCCGGGGTTCCGGGGTCCGCGGCCTGCGGTGTCCCGGCCAGCGGTACGGGCAGGCCGGAGAGACGGTCCGGGTCGATGCCGGACAGGCTGTCGTACAGCCGCCGCCACCAGCCGGGGTCGCGTTCCAGACCGGCGAGCCGGTCGATCGCCTCGGTCAGCGGGACCCGGGCGACCTGGAGCGTGCGCAGCTCGCTGCGGCGTTCCAGTCCGGCGGGCAGCAGACACGGCAGGACCTCGGCGAGCACCCGTACGGTCTCGGCGCCGACGCCTTCCAGCACCTCGGCCTCGATGGGCCGCAGCGCGGCGGTGGCCGCCCCGGGGAGGCCGTCCGCCCCCGCGTCCCAGGTGTCCCACGGGCCCGCCTCGGCGGTGGTGTCACGCGGGGCGGCGGGTGCCAGGAACGCGATGCGCGGCAGCCGCTCCAGGATCGCGCCGCGCAGCGCACCGTCCAGTTCGCCCTTGCCGAGCGGTCCCGGTACGAGGTCGATGGTGTCGACGGACACCGGCTGCCAGTCGGCGAGCAGTTCGGCGTACGCGTCGGCGGCGCGCTGCACCAGGAAGTCGGTGAGCGGTCCCGGCGCGAAGTGGCGGCGGGCGGTGTCGAGCGGCAGCGAGGCGATGAGCAGCGCGGGGATGCCGAGGGGTTCGTCGGTGGGGGTCGGCGCGTGGACGACGGGGAGGGTGCGGGGGCGGACCGGGGCGCCCTCCGTGTCGACCGGGACCGCCCAGGTGACCGACCAGTGCGGGCGCAGCCGTTCCTCGCGGGGGCGGTCGGCGAGCAGGGCGGGCTCGACGGGGCCGTGGTGGGTGACGGTGCGCCAGCGGTTGGTGCCGTGCGCGGAGTCCTCGATGTGGGTGTACGGGCCGTGCTCGGAGCGGCGCAGCGTCCGTACGGTGTCCGGGGTCTCGATCACGATCTCGTCGAGGCCGGGCAGGGTGAGCAGCAGGGCGTCGTCGACCGCGTCGAGCAGCCGGAGCACGAGGTCCTCGGCGCCGCCGTCGCGCAGCGGGAGGACCACAACGGTGTCGTATCCGTCGGGTGCGGTGCCCTCGGCGGGCAGCGGGAGCCGGAGCAGTGGTACGTGGCCGTCGCGGCGGCGCAGTTCGTCGCCGAGGCCGGGGCTGGCGACGGCCGCCCGCGCGGCGAGGTCGCGGGCCTCGGCGAGTGACCAGCGGACACCGCCGTGCCGGCCGACGACGGCGGGCTCGTCGCTCACGGCGAGCACGGCGGCGAACCCGACGCCGAACCTGCCGACCGCTCCTTCGTGCCCCTCGCGCTTGGCGGAGGCGCGCAGCGTGGAGAGCGACTCCACGCCGGTGGCGTCGAGGGGTGCGCCGGTGTTGGCGGCGGCGAGGACCGCGGGGGCGTCCGGGGCCGCCGGGTGCAGCGTGAGGCGGAGCCGGCCGGGGACCTTTGCGCGGGCGGCGGCGTCGGCGGCGTTCTGGGCCAGCTCGACGACGAGGCGGTCGCGGTAGCCGCCGAGCGCGAGGTCCTCCTCGGCGTTGGCGTCCTCGCGGAACCTGGCGGGGCCGGCGCCCCAGGCGTCGAGCACACCGCGCCGCAGCCGCGCGGTCCCGAACGGGTCGGCCCCTTCGGTCGCATTCATGCTCACGCTCTGACTCCGCTCTTCCCGGTTACTCACTGTCCATGCCGCCAAGTGTGCGCCCGAAGGTACCGGGTCCTCGCGCCGGGCGGGGGCCGTGGAACAGCGCATCGACCGGTTCAGGCCCTTGGGCTCCGCCGTTGGGCAGGAGGTTGCCGCACCGCCCTCCACGGCAAGGGTTCCGCCCTCGATCGCCGGGCGGGGGCCGTGGAACAGCGCATCGACCGGTTCAGGCCCTTGGGCTCCGCCGTTGGGCAGGAGGTTGCCGCACCGCCCTCCACGGCAAGG